>DASPNB010000065.1:0-6431 GCA_035626755.1 Flavipsychrobacter sp. | reverse complement strand
GTACCGATGAGTGTTTCTGCAAAACTGGCAAGGCTGTCGGCCATGTTACTTCTTGTGCTCTCGGCTGCGTGATAAGCGGCACGCATCTGGCCTTGCTCTTCTTTTTTCTGAAGGCCGGCAGGTAGATAGCAGACTGCCAGCAGCACAACAGTTATCAATATGAACATGAACCATTTCATCGGTATCTGAGAAAACAAAGTCGTGCCTGTAAAGCAGTATAGTATGCAAAAAAGTGGCGTCATAGTGACGCCTTCCTGTATCGGGCATAGTGATCTACACCTGGCAGGTTATGAATGTATATAGCATTAATGACTTTGCCGGTTACGCATCCGTTCTACGGTCACCACCGCGGAGGATGGCAACAAACAGCAGAATAAATACAGCTATACCAACCACCCAAAGGATGGGATTGTTATACCAGTTCTCGCCACTGGACTTGGTTATGTCTACATCAACCTTTGCAGCGCCATCTTGCGCATAAGTATAAACACTCGTCAGTAAGGCCATTATTATTAAGGCCAGCCTATTCTTTAAGATCACCAGATTTTTCATAGTAGTGTTTTTTTAGTCAATGTTTACTGGTAAAAAACTATGCCTCGATCTACGTGGGATCAGTAGTCATTTCGGCAATGCTGAGCTGGCGAACGACGGATTTAGTTTAGCCGGGATGCCAGGTCTCAGTGTACTCTTGTGGCTGACCGGGTTGAGTGGTGATCGTATAGGTCCAGGTGATGCTGTTATTAACAGGATCGAAGATACCCGAACCTTGAACAATTTTACCGGAAGTACCTGCATTCTGACTTGAAACGGTGATCGTATTTCCGTTGATAATAGCTGTAATTTCCGTGAGAGCAATGTGAGCAAAGTTCATGATTTTAACCTGCACAGCCGAACTTCCTGATGTAACATAGAAGTGGTAGGCATGTGAGCATTGCCAGGCACGAATGTATTTTAAACGGCTTATGGTTTGGCACTTTGTTCCTTCATAACCGGGCGGACAATCACAGGTTCCGTTTTTGCAGGTTCCGCCGTTCATACACTCAACGCTCGCACAAGGATCAGCCAGAGTTTCGCAAAGCGTCCCTTGATAACCATCGGGGCAAACGCAGGCGCCTTTTTTACAAGCGCCACCATTTTGACAGCTAATTTTCTCACATTTTCCAGTGCAGGAAGAATACAGTGTGAGTGCAAAAGAGCACATCGCCAATAGCAGGGTCGAAACAGTAAGCCTAAGTTTTGTCATAGTTGTATATGTGAGCATGCGGGGGCATTATGTAGCGGCACAATTTACATCTCTTCCAGGTCAGTGCGCTTCTTGCGCTTCATCCTGTCTTCGTCGGAGATAAGATATCCTAAGCCTATGCTAAGTGTTGCATAAGCCTGGTAATTAAGACCCGGACCGCCTGAGAGTTTTGCGAGGTTGCCGTTTACATACCACAGGTCTTTGCTGAGGGCAAGTGTGTAACCGGCCCTCAGGCTGAGGTAATATGTTCGCTGCATGGAGTAGCCTATGCCGAGGTCAGCTACTACTTTGGAGTTACGGACTTCTTTGTGATTTAGAGGTGCAGCAAAATATTGTTCGAAAGTGGGATTAGCAATGTTTGTGAGTCTTTCGTTGTAAGTGTATTTAAACGAACATGCTTTGAGACCAATATAAGGGTAGAATGAACGTGTTGGTTCTTTCAGTAAATCGTATCCTACAGTAAAGGAGCCTTGAGTGTAAACCATTCTCAGTTCTGCTGTATCAGATTTTGGGTTTCTTTCTCCGCTGGCATATGTAAAAGACACAACAATGTTCTTTAAGCGAAGATCGACGCCAAGGCCACCTGCCAACAACGGGACTTTTGATTCGGGCACATTAAGGCTTCTCAGGCGTGAGTTGAAGGCGCTGTTGTTTATGATCGGCACTTCAAAAGGGACGGTGATATAGAATCCTGCAGTTGACTTGGATGCAGAGCCGGACTGAGCCGGGCTATAGAAGGACAAACAACAAAGTGCTGTTGTGAGGGTCCACCAGGTTAATTTCATAAGTTTTTTTGCGCAGCAATATCTGAAAAACTGCGGAATTAATATGTGCTGAATAGTTTTTATATTGGGGTGTATGAGTATTTATATTGAAACCCCGAGACTCTATATAAGGGAATTGCTGCCCACGGACGATGAAGGCATGTTTGAGATGGACTCTGATCCTGCTGTTCACCGATACCTGGGTAATACTCCTGTTACCTCAATAGAGCGGAGCAGGGAAGTAATCGCCATTATAAGGAAGCAATACGAGGACTTCGGCATTGGCCGCTGGGCTGTAATCAAAAAAGATGGAGATCAGTTTCTGGGTTGGACAGGGTTTAAGTTCATGGACAAACCGGTGAATAAGCGCAGCGGGTTTTTGGATTTCGGGTACAGGTTTAAGTCGTCTTGCTGGAAGCAGGGTTACGGATACGAATCAGCAGTGGCCGCACTTGATCATGGTCTGAACAAACTGGGTTTCAAGGATGTATATGCGATGACTGATGTGGAAAATGCCGGTTCCCGGAGGATATTGGAGAAATTGGGCTTCCGATATGTTGAGACCTTTCCTTATGATGGCAGCAATTATGCCTGGGTAGACCTTGGTTTACCAGTTACCTGGTATGAATATTCCGGGTAAAAGCAATAGTATGCAGATAATGACAATTTAACGTGGCAAGGTCTTTGTGGATAATTAAGTCTAACCAACAAGCTTTTATGAAAAAGATATCGTACCTGTTCTTTGCCGCTATTCTGTTTACCGCCGCTTGTAAAAAGAACAATGATCCTCCTCCTCCGCCGCCACCAACCCCTGAGACACCGACGGCCAGGGTCAATTTCACCAATGCTACGCTGAATGCGGGAACATTGGGTATTAAGATCAACGACACGAGTCTTACCACTGTAACAAGCCTTGGATTTCTCGCCAGCAGCGGGTATATGAAGACCAGCTATGGCAATACCACTAAGATCGCCTATGTGTATCCAAATACTAATACCCTATTTGACGACACCACGGTAAGTTTATCTGCAAATAGCAGTTATTCGGCTTTTATAGGCGGTGAAATTCCGGGAAACACCTGCCTTGTATTTACAGGTGATAACCTTGCAGCTCCCGGGAGCGGAAAAGCAAAGGTGCGCCTTGTTAACCTTTCGGCTGACGATTACCATCTTAATTTCTACGTAGGAGGACCGATACTAGAATCGGATGTACAGTATAAGGAGGTGACACCTTTCTATGAAGTGACTGCAGGTACAGTGAACATAATAGTTCAGGATCCTGATAGCGTAGGCTACCAGCGGACCCTTAACGGGCAAGTGCTTACAGACGGAAAAATATACACCATCATGTTTACCGGTAAGACGGGCTCGCTGGGGGAGGCTGATCTGAAACTGACGGTGATCAATAATAACTAAGCAAGGTATTCATATAGAGGGGGTCGGCCGATTAGCCGGCCCTTTTTGTGTATCTTTAAAATGATGCGCAACTATTCTACCAGGCAGTTCGGTCCTGCAGATTGGCAGGAGTACAAAGCAATAAGATTGGAAGCCCTCCAAACGGAGCGCGCTGTGTATTGCGCCAGCTACGAAGAACAGAGTACCTTCCCCGATGAACTTTGGCAGGAGCGTCTGGCCAATGTGGCTTGCGCCTACTTTGGTTTGTATGCGGGTAATGAACTGATAGGCATGTCGGGCATAATGTGCGATCCGCATCATGAACATGAGGCCGAGTTGATAGCTTCCTACATCAGAAAGGAATATCGCGGAAAAGGACTATCCAAATTATTTTACCAGGCAAGGATAGAGTGGGCGAGGAAGGCAGGACTGAAGAAGCTTGTTATCTCTCATCGAGAAAGCAACGCGTCGTCTAAGTATGCTAACCAGGGCTTTGGTTTCCAATTTACACACCAGGTTCCGCGTCATTGGCACGACGGGCAGTGGGAGGACAATGTTTATTATGAGCTGGCGCTGTAATGCTCTCTAATCCCCTATTCCACTTTTCTCCACTATATAGCCTTTGGTAGAGCGAGACCTGATCACCTTCACTGTTTGTAAGACAACAGAGATGCAGATCAATCCCATGCCCCAGAAGAAGCCGCTATTCAACTGTTCGTTTTCCTGGAAAAAGAGGAAGGCGAGTGCCATGCCGTAAATAGGCTCAAGATTCACGCTGAGTGTGGCGGTGAAGGAGGATATGTGCTTGAGCGCATTTAACGCCAGCGACTGTGCCCATACCGTGCAGCAGAGAGCGAGGACGATGAGCCAAATCCAGTCGTTGGGTTCAGCCAGCGAGTGCTCGCCTGTGAAAAGTCCGAAGATATTAACCTGGCCGGGGAGTAGTTTCGTGTCCGGGTAAGCTGCAATGTAGAAGGGTAAGAGGAGGGAAATAAATAGAAAGCCGGTCGACATTTCGTAGAAGACCATGGTGCGTGCCGGGTAGCTACTTGCCAGGCGCTTATTCAGCATGGTGAAAATGGAGCTGAGTATAGCCGATATAATGCCGTAGATAATGCCTATGCTGAATGTTTGCTGGAACCGGTAAATGAGAACGACGCCCGCAAGCGCCAGTAGGGCCATGAGCAGCTCGCTGAGGTCGTGCTTGCCTTTGTTAACGAAAGGATCGAGCACGGAGGTGAAGACGCTGGCCGTAGAAAGGCAGATGAGGGCTATGGAGGCATTGGCGAACTGGATGGAGCCATAAAACGCCAGCCAGTGCAGCCCCATAAGCGCACCTATAAGCGCCAGGTGGCCGAGGTCGCGACGAGGAATTTTCACCCATTCCTTCCTGTAAAAAATGATGATGGCCACAAAGAGGGCCGTAAGTAGCATGCGATACCATACCAGCACAGGATAATCGAGCCTGATGGCCCTGCCCAGCACCCCCGTAAAGCCCCAGAGGACTACTGCGAGGTGTATCTGTATCAGCGCTTTTTTCATTTGCGGAAACGAGCGCAAAATAGGACAAAAGATGACAGAATTTTAATAAATGTCCGTCCAAAAAAAATGGCCCGGCATCAAATCAAATAATTACATTTGTTCACTCTAAAATTGACCAATACACTTCTGCCTTTATCAGAATGAATAATACGTACAAAGACCTTGTAAAGCAGACATTCGGCTTCCCCCAGGAGGGTTTTGAAGTAGATGACAGTTACCTGCAATTCAATGGCGTGGACATGAAGCGCCTTATTGACAAATACGGGACTCCGTTTAAGCTCACCTTCCTGCCCAAGATAGGCATGCAGGTAAACAAGGCTAAGAAGATGTTTAACGATGCTATTAAAAAGCACCGTTACGATGGAAAGTACTATTACTGCTATTGCACCAAGAGCTCGCATTTCTCCTTTATAGTAGAAGAAACCCTGAAGCACGGCGTGCATATAGAGACCTCGTTTGCTTACGATATCGAGATCATTAAGCAACTGTACAAGCGTAGGAAGATCAATAAAGAGACCGTTATTATCTGCAATGGCTTTAAGACAAAAACCTATACGCGTAACATTGCCCGCCTGATCAACGACGGGTTTAAGAACGTTTACCCCATACTGGACAATAAAGCCGAATTTGAAGACTATAAAAAATCCATCCGGTCGAAAGACCCTGTGAATATCGGCATACGCATAGCTGCCGAAGAAGAGCCGACCTTTGATTTTTACACGTCGCGCCTTGGCATACGCAGCCGCGACGTGTTGGAATTCTACGTAGATAAGATAAAGGGCAACGAGAAGTTTCACCTGAAGATGCTGCACTTCTTTATGAACAAAGGCATAAAGGATGACGTGTACTATTGGAGCGAGCTGAATAAGATGCTGAATATATACTGCCAGCTGAAGAAGGTTTGCCCAGAACTGACCGGACTGAACATAGGCGGCGGCTTCCCTATAAAACACTCACTTGGCTTTGATTACGATTACAACTACATGGTAAATGAGATAGTTTCTACCATAAAGAAAGTATGTAAGCGCAACAAAGTGGATATGCCCGATATATATACCGAATTCGGGTCGTTTACGGTGGGGGAGTCGGGCGCTGTGATCTATAGTGTGCTGGACGACAAGATGCAGAATGATCGTGAGATATGGTATATGATAGATAGCTCTTTCATTACCACCTTGCCCGATACCTGGGGTATAGGCGAGAAGTTCCTGATGCTGCCTATTAATAAATGGAACAAGGAATACCAGGAAGTACACCTGGGCGGGTTAACCTGCGACAGCCATGATTTTTACACCTCAGAAGAACATATCAATGCCGTGTTCCTGCCCAAACTGGACAGGGAGAAGGGCGCTGAGCCACTATATATAGGCTTTTTCCATACAGGGGCTTACCAGGATCAACTGGCGGGCTATGGTGGCATAAAGCATTGCATGATACCCTCACCCAAACACGTGGTGGTGGAATACAATAAGGATGGAGAGTTAGAA
>DASPNB010000064.1:0-3067 GCA_035626755.1 Flavipsychrobacter sp. | reverse complement strand
TGCTTCGGAAAATTTACCTGCGTCGGAGAGCTTTTTAGCTTCTTCCACAGTTTTCGTTACCGCATCCTGTGCCCACAATTGCACAGACATAAACAACACAGCCCCCAAGGTGGTAAACAGTTTTTTCATAATAAGCCTTTGATAAGGCTATAAAAATAGCATGTTTAGCGCGTTTTTGAGCGTTTTTACCGTCATTTTTACAATCATATTATTAAGCTGCGATATCAATTGAGCCTTAGTTTAAGTAATTTTGAGTATCAGATGCAGACTATGAAAAAGGGTATATATATGATAATGGCGGGCCTGATGCTGCTAAGCTCATGCGCCAAGAAGTATTGCTGGGAGTGCACTACAGTGGAATCAGGTGGAGGCGTAGACACTACATACAACACTTATTGTGACCAAACGGAAGAAGATATTCAGAATAAGATAGGGACTTCTACCGCTGTTGATTCTTCAGGTACGAAGCCGATTACTATTAATTACACTACGACTTGTGTAAAGGATGAGTAGCCCCCAGCCCCCTAAAGGGGAATGTGCGGGCGAGTCCCTGCTTTTATGTTTCAATGCTGTGGACCAGCCCGGCTACACACCGGGCTATTGGGGCCACCCTCCTAAAAAACTGGCAGGGGAGCTTAAAGGAGCCCTTTCGCTTCATATAATAGAAAAAATTCTTTTAGAATAACCTAAGATTTAGGGGTGTAGCTACGTCTATACAGGTAGAAGAAGATAGGTATAAAATGGATGTTTATTATAAATACGGACCATTGAGAAACCCTATCATTATGGAGACTGAAAGAAGTAAACGCTATACATGGCAATATAAGGCCAGCCCCTTGTTAAACACTATCCGCCGGGTGGCGAGTTTAAGCCCGGTGTCATTGCAGATCCTGTTTTATGTATCACCACTAAAAACACCGGCAATGAGTTAATTTTAAAGTATCGCAGAAGAAGTAGATGAGCCCTTTCACCGATTTTTTAAAACTGCAAGTGTTTAATTGTTGAGGCCTATGCCCGTATATACTGAGCAGGAGCTGATAGTTGGGTGCCGGCAAAAAGACCGGCAATACCAGGAACAACTGTATAAACAATACTACAGCATGTTCTTACTGGTATGCGCAAGGTATGCGAAGGATATGCAGGACGCAGAGCAACTATTGAACGACGGTTTCCTGAAGGTATTTACGCATATAGGGAGTTTTAAAGACAAAGGCTCATTTGAAGGCTGGATGCGCCGCATAATGGTGAACACCTGCCTGGATTACCTGCGCAGCAATTACCTGCGCGACTCGATGGTAATGCATGTGAATGCACTACCGCCAACAGTAGCAGAGAGCACTATGTCGGTAAACAATACCGGGCTGGAGCAGATAGAATTTAAAGAACTGCTGGGGCTGGTACAGGAGCTGCCGGTGATAACAAGAACAGTATTTAACCTATTTATTTTTGAAGGTTTTAACCATAAAGAAATAGCAGCGCAATTGGATATAAGCGAAAAGACATCGCACTGGCACATACACCAAGCCAGGGCGACGCTACAGAAGAAGATAAAAAAAAATGAACTGCTAAAAGTGAAGTATGAAGTCAAAAGAGTTTGATGAACTGGTGAGGCACTCGTTTGAGAACGCCAGCCTACCTTACAAGCCTGAAAACTGGCAAAAGCTTTCTGCCACGCTTGCTGAAAAAGAGCAAAGGAGGAAGAGGGTATTGCTGTGGCCATTGGCCTCCATAGCAGCATCGGTTGCTATGGCTATAGGAATTTTTGCCTGGGTGAGCAATAATAAGGAGGATAAAAACCTGCAAGCGAAGAGAACCCCAATTACCAAGACAGAAGATATTGCAGTCCATAATGTGCCTGCTACCAATAACAGTACCGTAGCGCCTGAAGCACCCCTGAGTACCCCTGAGCAAAAAATAAACGAGGACCAACGCGCGCCTGTTGCCCAGCCGCAACAGCAAGCTCCGCCAATAATAGTGCAGCAGGGAACGCCTGTAATAAAGAGGGAAAATGTGACGCAGCAGCAGGTGCTACCTGTAGTACCTGAAGCACCGGTGGTAGTAAGAAATGTGGAACCTGAGCCAGTAGAACACAGAGCAGAAGTGCCAAAACCGGAAGAAAAAAGAGAAGAGAAGAAACAAGTAAGATCGCTGGCGGCGATTACCAATCCGAATACTTACTACGAAGACGTGGTACCTGTAAAGAAAGAACGGAAACAATTTGTAACTATGGCAGGCGGCCTGAACTATGGTACGCTCAGCAGTGGTTATGTAATGGGCTTTTCGGCCGGGACGAAGCTAGGCAGCAATTTTTACGTGGAGAGCGACCTGGCCTTTGTGGGTAATATAGCCAATGAAAAGAACCAGAAAACCACATTTACGCCGAAGAGCACTTCTCCCTATGCAAGGACGACAGCTACTGCATATGCCACTACTGTAACCGTGCAGCGGTATTATAACCTGTACTATGCACAGCTGACGCCAACACTGGGATATAAAGCCACCCGCAGCTTGTCGGTAGGCCTGGGTGCGGACGTGCAGCGACTGCTTATTAACCAGGTGCTGATAACAGAGACAGACAACCCCGCAGATTCCAGGGAACTACCTGTATATGACATGGGGCTGGTGGGAAAAACAGAGTATAACCTGACCAAGGAGATAAAAGCCAGTGTGTTCTACCGCAAGGGCGTGAACCAGGCGCTACAAGGCAACAGCAAGATCCTGGACAGGGATTACCTGCAGCTTCAGCTGAAATTCAACATCCTGAACAAATAAGCAGTTACTGATTTGCTTTAGCGAAGCCGACTAAATCTTCGTGAATCGGAGCGTTTGGATGCGCCCGAGCGCATCGTTGTAGCGAAGGAAGTAGATATTCTCAGCTAGCGTGCTTACCTCTATATGCAGCCTATCACCAACCAAAGTGTATTCCTTTATTTTTCTACCGAGAACATCTATCAAGGTAACTGAAGCGAAGCGTTCGTTGCTGCCTTTTACTTTAACAGTGACTGAGCGTTCGGTTTCCATTGGATAAGCCTGAACAGAAAAGGGGGGATTGAGCCCGAGGTTGTTT
>DASPNB010000063.1:0-3631 GCA_035626755.1 Flavipsychrobacter sp. | reverse complement strand
GGTTGTCAGCCTGAGTATATAGATGCCTTCAGTATAAGCTCGGAGATCAATAGCTTGTTTGCCACGGTAGTTGCCTTTTTTAAATACTAGTTGGCCGATGCTATTGAGCAGTTCAATACTATAAGAAGCAGCGCCTGCTTCTATGCGGAGCTCTTCGCTGGCGGGGTTGGGGTAGATTTTGAAAGCGTCTTCGTTGACCGAGGTGACTGAATTGACGATGGGTGCGGAGGTATCGGGGAAGATGTAAGTGCCGCAGGGGACGCCGTTGCGGACGGAGTAGATGAGGCTATCGTGACCGTCGTAGTAAACATCAGCCATAGAGAACCAGGTCCAGGCTTTCTTGCCGATGCCTTTAGCATAGCCTAATGTCACTCCGCCTCCCCCAAGCCCGAACGCATAGTAAGAACTGTAAAACGAGCTACTACTCTGACAGAGTACCTCATCGTTTGGAAAATAGTGATAAAACTCGCGTTGGCCAAAATCTAAAGTACCTAAACTCTCAGGTATGCCAATGTTTCCCAAATAAGAGCCTGTATCAGCAAAGAAGATCGTGTCCTGCGTTTCTGTATAGGTATAATGTGTGATCAAATTAGTATGAGGCTTATAAACGACCTTAGCCTTCCACCCTTTGGTAATATACTCCACTCCATAAGGCACTAAAGTTTTGCTTATGACTGTATCGAGCTTGTATGAATAGTCGCCCCAATCGCAGGTATATGCGATCATACTGGTTAGGCATGCATCATACTCAAAAATGTCGCCTACCTGCCAATCAACGAACTGCGCAGGAGTATAGCTGTGATAGTCGACCAGCTTGAAGACGCAGTAACTTTTCCCAATAGGCGTATCAGTCCCCAACATGGGATAGTTGCCGTAAGAACGTAGCGAGTTAGCCAGGTAGTAATCGTCGATCCACAAATTGGTATCGGGTTCATGATAAGGAAAGTAGTAGAGGTCCATAGTAGCGTAAAAGCCATGGTCTTTACTCAAGATCAGTTCGGTATTATTGAAGGAATCCGTTGGCAGCGGAGTATTACCACTGAATGCATGTAGTGTGATCTTCTTGATAGAGTCAAGAGTGCCGAGTATGGTCATGGTGTCAAGAGCAGTAACCTCCGCTATATATGTTGGGCTGCCTGTACGCTGATAGAAGGTCCAAGTGGCTCCGAGGCCAGCGCGGCTTTTTATCTTGGTTGTGTCGTTCCAGTGATTGGGGAAAAGGAAAGTACCGTCGGATCTTAGGGTAATATCCCTACCCCACCAACTACCTACGGTATCATTGCCCCAAATGCCGTCTGAGTGGAAATGCAGGCGTCGGTAAGGGAAGTAATGCATATCCGAACCCTGGCCGATGATGGAGTCGATACTCATGCCCTTCAGGTAGCCGTTGGCATTGGTGTAGTACCGCGGCTGACCGGGATCGAAGATGTTCCAGTTTTGCGAGAAGGCTTGTGCAGAGAGTAGTAAGAAAGCTAGTAAGGTAATGGTCTTTCTCATCGGGACGGTTTTGTTAGATGTAAGATAATATAATTTATTTGTTTTTGTGTATGGGACGTTGGCCAGTAGTGTCCGGTAGCTGTCGAGGACATCCCCTACCCCCCTTCGGCAAACGCACACAGGCTATCGCACAAAGGGGAAGTGAGGCGTGGGCGAGGATGCAGTGCTTCTATCATCAGAGCCGCCACATTTCAGGGGACCTCTCTCTTCGTTTGAGCGCTTCGCAGCTCTGCACTCGTTCGAGGTGACGCGCGTTGATGGGGCAGATCTCGACAGGCGCAGACTAACAATAAGGGGCTTTGATCTTTAGGAGAGTTTCCAATCAACTAGTTCATTCACCCATTCCTGGCGGAAGGGAGTGGTGACTTTGATGTAGTTGTCGGTATAGCCGTCCATCATGCCATTTTTCTCGGCTGATTCGAAGAGGACTTTTCTTGTTTGATCGCGATGCTGTTCTGTGAAGTACTGCATTTTCTGGTAAGAAAGATTGCGAAGGGTTTTGTTGCGGTCGTGGCGGATATTCATTGGCACAACGGGCTTAATATCGAGAGCCAGTGTGTTGGTTCGCTCGGAGTAGGTGAAAACGTGGAAGTACGAAACATCGAGGCTGTGAAGGAAATCGAAGGTATCGCGGAAGTCCTCATCGCTTTCTGAAGGAAAACCTACGATGACGTCGACACCTATGCAGCAATGCGGCATGAGCGCTTTGATCTTTGCTACACGCTCCGCATACAGTTCGCGCTTATAGCGGCGACGCATGGCCCCGAGAATTTTATTAGAACCACTTTGCAGGGGTATATGAAAGTGCGGCATGAACTTTTGCGACGCAGCCACAAATTCAATAATCTCGTTGGTGAGCAGATTGGGCTCGATAGAGGAAATACGATAACGCTCTATGCCCTCTACCCTATCCAGCTCTTGAATTAATTCGTAAAAAGACTCTTCGCGTTTTTTGCCACCGTCGAAACCTTTGCCAAAGTCGCCGAGGTTGATGCCGGTGAGCACTATCTCCTTAGTACCTGAAGCGGCGAGCTCGCGGACGTTGCGGAGTACACCTTCAATACTATCAGAGCGGCTATGACCGCGGGCCAGGGGTATGGTGCAGAAAGCACAATTGTAGTCGCAGCCATCCTGAACCTTAAGGAAGGTACGGGTGCGGTCGTTGATAGAGTATGAACTATTAAAGCCTTCTACCTCTTCTATATCGCAGGAACAAATTTTGGCGGAGTCGCCTTTGGAAAGTTCCTGCAGGTGTTTGGAAAGATTGAATTTTTCGGCAGCGCCCAGGACGAGGTCTACTCCTTCTATGGCGGCGATCTCTTTTGGCTTGAGTTGGGCATAGCAGCCGGTAATTACTACCAGGCTTTCGGGAGCACGGCGCTGGATGCGGCGGACGATCTGGCGACATTCTTTGTCGGCATTTTCAGTGACGGAGCAGGTATTAATGACATATACATCGGCATGCTCCTCGAAATCCTTTTTGCTGAAACCGTCTGCTTCGAGCATGCGGCCCAGTGTGGATGTCTCGGAATAGTTGAGCTTGCAACCGAGTGTATGAAATGCTACCGTCTTTGCTGACATGAGGGCGCAAATTTACTGATATTTCGGGGAACGGTGGCGCGATATTGTAGGCAGATTAACAAACAATACATAGTATGAGAAAATGGCTGCTTCTTCTATTGGTTTTGCTGGTAATTGGTGCTGTAAACTGCAGAAAAGTGAGGGAACTGGCCAATATAGAGGTGGACATACCCTATAGAACCCAGGTGAGCATACCACCCTATGAAGACGGCGAATTCCCAATACCTAACCAAGGATATACTGCTACGATAGGACCATTCCAGGTGGCTACCAACTCCAGCCAATATATGCGGGACTATAATACCAGCCCGGAAAAGGTGGTGAGCCTGACGCTGAACCAATTATCGGTAAAACTACTGAGCCCTGCAAATGAGACGCTGGACTTTATGGATACTATAGCCGTTTATATGTCGGCGGGTGAACTATCCGAATTCCTGGCGGCCTGGTACTATGGCAGGCCTGGCGGAGACAGCATAGCACTGGTGTGCAGTGAGCAGAATCTGAAAGAATATTTTCTGAAGGATATGATACAAGTGACTATGAAGGGCAACTT
>DASPNB010000062.1:0-3562 GCA_035626755.1 Flavipsychrobacter sp. | reverse complement strand
ATCTGTTATCCAGATTGAATCCCTGTAAGGACATTTGTCAACGTTGGGGTGTGCCTCCACCACATACACTATGTACACATCTATCTTATCCCTGTATTGTCGGTTGAGAGAGTCGATCAATCCTATCCTGTTTCTGAAGACCGGGCAAGTGTAGCTCCCAGCTATCAGTAGTTTAGGCCTTTCATTGTCTACCAGGTCTACTCCGTACCTATAGTGTGTATTAAAACGAAAGTCCAACACTTTCTCTCCCAATTTATACCCCGAGGCTTCCAGTTCGCCTCTGTATGTCTTTATAGGCGATATGCTGTCATCTGGTAGCATCAGCATATCAAAATCATTGGGGTATGGCAGAAATTTAATGCAGTCTTTCTGTGCTGAGGTTGTCGTGCCGCTAAGCAGCCCTATAAGAAGAATGAGTGTCCGCATAACTGTGCATTTTCTTTACAGATGCACACTCTGAAAAATTCCATAATCTTAGTGCATGCAGCCTACGTAGAGCTTGGAGAGTCGCACATGGGCCGTGCTTGCTTGTGGCTTTAGCAGGTTAAGCACGCTATCGGCCTCCCGCTTGCTTTCATAGATGCCGCCCACCAGGACCATTGTCGGCCAGTCGGTCTCTTCGTTATATATCTTTAAATGCTCCAGGCTCAGGTGTGTTGAAGGAAAGCGCCGCGGAAAATACTCACCTCGGTACATTTCATCTTCGTCAGTTTCTTTTACTACTATTTCCTTTTTATCCTTGTTATAGTACCGGTTCATAGTGTCCACTTCCATTTTCAGGGTTTTGCTGATCTGGTACATCTTCTTGTCCAGTTCATAGTAGTTCTTACCGGTATCAGCTATCACCACATAGAAATTAGCGTATTGGTCATCTATCGCGTATTCTTCAGTTGCAGTATCCTTCACCGTATTGGTAGCCGCCACTGTGTCCGTGACTGCAGCTGTAGCGCTCGCAGGCCCTTGCTGTTTATCAGATTGCCCACAGGCCAAGAACCCCAGGGCAAGAATGAAAACTGGTTTCTTCATCATTTTTTGTACTCCTTCATTTTTTTATGTATCACCTTAAACCACAGTGGCGGTACCAGTGTCAGCAGCATACTGCCTGGGTAACCCGTGGGTAATTCCGGCGAGTTTTCATGATGTCTCAGCAACTGGTACTTCCTGCTCGCCAGGTAATGGTGATCGCTGTGCCTGCTTAGCTCAAAGAGCATCACGCGGCCTATTACATGGTTGCTGTTCCAGCTGTGCTCGGGCATAGCCCTTTCATAGCTGTTGCCACTTGTTTGCTTCCTTATCAGCCCGTAGTGTTCAATGTAGTTAACAGTATTGAGTAATAGTATACCTATTACAGCCGCAATAATAAAATAACCCATTATCTGCCATCCGAACGAAAGGCCTATTACCAGGCAAAACGCTATATGTCCCAGCTGCATCCATATCATCTCATTTCGCAGCAGTCGTGGTTCATCTTTCTTTGCTATTCTCCATGCACTGGTAAATGTACCAACCATGCTCCGCAGCCAGAAAGTATAGATGCTCTCTCCATAGCGCGCACTGGTGGGATCCTGTTCAGTGGCTACATACTTATGGTGTCCCTTATTATGTTCTATCATAAAATGCATGTACAGCGAACTGAGCAGCGATATCCTTGCCATCCATTGTTCCACAGGGTCTACACGGTGGCCCAGCTCATGTCCCAGGTTGATGCCAAAGGTTCCGCAGAGTATACCCATGCTGACTATCCTGCCTATCCTGTCGCTTACTGCCAGCCCGGGCTCTTCCATCGAGTATAGGAACATAAACAGCCCTACATACTGCATTACCACAAACAGGTACAGGAAATAATCATAACTCCTGTCTTCTTTCGCTGTTTGCTCAGCTTCTTCCGATAGGTTACTCTTATCAGCGGGTACCATCAGTTCTGCCAGGGGAATAATTACAAAGCCTAATATCACCGGCAGCCAGCTGGCTACGCCGGTACTTGTAAAACTGACCCACGCAGCTACATACATGCTGAAGGGCAGAGTATATTTCCAGGCATTAGTTTTCATCGGGGAACTGATCTTTATAAAATTACACCTTTTCTGTTACCTTATCTGCCTGCGTAGCAGGAAGAAGGCAACTATAGCAAAGACTATATTCGGTATCCACACAGCCAGCAACGGACTAATACCGGCATTGGTAGAAAAGGTGGTGGCAAATTGCATGATCATTATATAGATGGCGCTCAGCACTATACCCAGGGCCAGGTGAAGCCCGCTGCCGCCCCTTATCTTCCGGCTGGCTATGCAGGCGCCCATCACTACCATTATCATTCCCGCAACAGGTTGGGCTGTACGCCTGTATTTTTCTATATAGAAGAAGTTGAGTGTTTC
Source organism: Flavipsychrobacter sp. (assembly GCA_035626755.1). Lineage (GTDB taxonomy): Bacteria > Bacteroidota > Bacteroidia > Chitinophagales > Chitinophagaceae > MKUN01. Next base: position 1,187 of record DASPNB010000062.1, on the reverse strand, counting down.
ACGTCCCCGTAGCTTTTCCCTGGCTATATATTTAGTAAGCTGCGGACTGGTCAGAGCTTCCTTCACGCCCTCGTCTTCATCCAGGTCTTTGGGGGTAAAAGGATATTTCTGTTTCAGTTCGTTCAGCGAAATTAGCTCCTCCTTAAGTCCGTCATTTTTCCTTACGGTCACATTATACAGTGTCCATATTTTTTTTACTGAGTCGTAGCTGATACGGTCAGCAAATATTTTTTCCTTCAGTAGGGTGCCTTCTATTGTTTCAGCTGTGAAGCGGCTGCCGCTGTTTTGTTTGTAGTTGTAGTTTTGCAGGAAGATGTATAGGTTCTTGGTCAGCCGCAGATGTATGTTCTGGTCGGAGCTCTCCGGTATAAAGTGAATATACCTGTCCTCGAAGGCCAACCGTTGTTTATTGGCTACCGGCACTACATAGTGGTTGGCCACCAGCGATATAGTACAGAGCAAAAGTCCCCCTATCATATACGGTCTTAGAAATCGCTGAAAGGATACTCCTGAAGCCAATATGGCGATGATCTCTGATTTGTAGGCGATCTTCGAGGTAAAGAAGATTGTTGCGATAAAAATGAATAAAGGAAACAGCAGGGCAATAATGTGCGGAATGAAATTCCGGAAATAAATAAGGATCTGCATCAGCGGTACACGCTTCTCCACGAAGTCATTCATCTTCTCCGATATGTCTATCACACACGAGATCACAGCCATGATCATTATGGCGAACAGGAAGGTTCCGATAAACATCTTAATTATATACCAATCGAATTTCTTCATATTATGTTCCGCTGCCTACAGGCGTTGCTTTAGCTGCGGTAGCATTTCATTTTTCCAGCTGTTGTAATCTCCCTGCAAAATATGCGCACGTGCCTGTTTTACCAAATGCAGGTAAAATGCCAGGTTATGTATGCTGGCTATCTGTAGGCCTAGTATCTCTCCCGATACAAAAAGGTGCCTCAGGTAAGCTTTTGAATAAGTATTACTGGTACTGCAGTCTATATCCGTATCTATAGGGCTGAAGTCAGTAGCCCATTTCTTGTTTTTTATATTAATAACGCCCTTGGCTGTAAATAGCATTCCGTTACGCCCATTACGCGTTGGCATTACACAGTCAAACATATCTATTCCCAATGCTATGTTCTCTAATATATTCCACGGTGTGCCCACTCCCATCAGGT
>DASPNB010000061.1:0-2649 GCA_035626755.1 Flavipsychrobacter sp. | reverse complement strand
CAAATCAGTTGCTCTACCAGCTGAGCTAAAGTGGCTTTTTATTTTCTTAAAGAACTTCCTTCCCGAATTGGGATTGCAAAAGTAGGTAAGAAATTGATTTTTGCAAATTTTTTTCCTCTGGAAATAATTGCCTCCGCCCGCGAAACAAAAGGCAAAAGAATGTATATAACATCCCTCCCGGAAGCAGTTACACTATACGTGTTTACTGTATTTTTTGGGTTACTATCCTCACCGTGTCCTTATGGAAGGTGGTATCATTTCCCGTGATAAGCTCGTAGCGGCGGTTGTAGCCCATAGAATCCATAGTAGACCCTGAGGATGAGATACGCCCTCCTCCCGCAGATACCACTACAAATGGAATATTGGAGTTTACATTATTCAGCACCTGGCTTTCAACATAGTATCCAAGCCGCTCGTAACTGTGTGACTGGGGATTTCCCAACCTGGCAACTATAGTATCATCAGAAGCCATTAAACCGGCAATTTTGAAGGTTAAAACGTCGTTGCCATTCGGAATGATACTGAATATGTAGGAGAAGGTATCGCCAACGCTTGCCGTATCCGTGCTTAATGTAATAGTTTCAATTGCGGACCAGTTTCCCATATACCTACTGACGGTCTTAATATCGCAATATATTCCCTCCCAGCCCAGGTAGCAGGCACACTGTCCATCCAGGCAGCTTCCGTTGTTACAATTCACATTGATACATTTAGTATCAACTGACGGGGTAGTATTCTCCTTTTTCTTACAGGCCGTGTAGGAGACGGCGGTGAAGATAAGTGTAGCAAAAACAGCCGTGATAAGGGCATTGAAACGGAGTTTCCTCATTATTCTCTTTTTTACAAATTTACGGATATAATAAACGCTCCCGCCTGTGGAGGCGGGAGCGTACATATTTTTATTTCAATCCTTTCTTAGATAATATTGGTAAAAGTGAAATCGACTGTATCCGTCCTCACACCAGCCGAATCGGAGATAAAGCGGTAGTAAGTCCCCGTCATCTTGTCAACACCCACTGTGTCAATAGAACCAAAACCGCCCCATATCTTAAATGCGTCTGCATTGTTGATAGGCTGGAACTGGCCTATTTCAAAGGTTGTAGGAGATTTTATCTCGCAAACGATGTTGCTCTTGTATTTATCACCCCATATGCTGTCTACAAAGAAGGAAGTAGGGGTATAGCCGGGACGTGTGCGGATAATGTATTGCGCCGAAGTACCTACCCAGGTACTAACTGAACTTTTCACTACCACTTCGTTTACTGTCCAGCCTGTATCTATGAATTTTTCGGCCAGGGCGATCTCACAGTTCATCCCGTCAAATCCTGACGGACAGGTGCATTTGCCCTTATAGCAGGTGCCCCAGTTTTCGCAGGTTACCGTATCGCAGCCGTATGTTTCATCGCCCTCGGTTATTCTTTTACACGACGTATATGTCAATGACGAGAGGCCAAGGAATACTGTCATTACCACAAGAATAACATATGTGTAAGTCTTTCTCATAAAGTAAAATGTCCCGAAAATTATAAAATTTTGGCCGAATGCACTGCTTTTTATGAAAAAAGGCCGCCTTTACACCTGTTTCATTTCAGACACCAGTTCCTGGAGCACTTTTTTAGCATCTCCAAAAAGCATAGAAGTTTTAGGCCTGAAGAACAATTCATTTTCAATGCCCGCATACCCCGGCTTCATGCTTCGCTTGTTCACTATTACATGTTCTGCCTTTTCCACTTCCAGTATAGGCATACCATATATCGGGCTGGATGGGTCGTCTTTTGCAGCCGGGTTCACAACATCATTGGCACCAAGTATCATTACCACTCCGGTGGTACTCATCTGGCTATTGGCATCTTCCATTTCCATCAGCTTGTCATAAGGTACATCCGCTTCCGCCAGCAGCACGTTCATGTGGCCCGGCATACGGCCGGCAACCGGGTGTATACCATACGTCACTTCTACACCCTTTTCTTCCAGCAGCTTTTCCAGCTCGTGGCAGGCATGCTGAGCCTGGGCCACGGCCAGTCCGTAGCCAGGTATGATCATCACCTTAGAGGCGTAAGCCATCAATACTGCTGTGTCGTTGAGAGAAATTTCTTTGTAATTACCCTGGTCTTTGCTTCCGCCGCCTCCACCGGCTGCAGCGCCGCCGCCAAATGAACCGATAAGCACATTGGTAAGCGAGCGGTTCATGGCTTTACACATCAGCATAGTGAGGATAGTACCTGCAGAACCTACAAGTATACCACCGGTAAGCATAACAGGATTGTTATACAGGAAACCGCCAAACGCTGCGGCCACGCCGGTAAATGAGTTAAGCAATGATATCACCACCGGCATATCGGCGCCACCTATCGGTTTCACGAAGAGGATACCGTACAGCAGCGATAAAGCAAGTATAGAATAGAAGTAAACAGAAGTACTGCCCTGGGTATAGAAAGCCTGGCCGTTGGTAGCTACAAAAGCTATGAAGTAAATAGAAGCCAGGGCGATAACAGCCAGCAAGCCGATGTTCACTACCTGCTGTGCCTTTAATGTTGAGTCTTTGATCTTACCATTCAGTTTACCCCAGGCGATGATACTGCCTGAAAATGACACCGAACCTATGATCATACCTAGTACAATGATCACCAGCTTTCCTATCTCTACCCT
>DASPNB010000060.1:0-3470 GCA_035626755.1 Flavipsychrobacter sp. | reverse complement strand
TAAGCCAGGACAGGAGTTCTACTTATGGAAGCGGCAATGGCACCGTAGAAGAAACAGAAGAGCCAATAGAAGAAGTCCCCGATAGCGAGTGGGAAGAATAACATGGGCGAAAAAGGAAAAATAATAAATGACCCGGTCTATGGCTTTATCAGCTTTCCTGAGCCGGAGCTCATGCAGCTAATAGAACATCCCTGGTTTCAAAGACTGAGAAATATAAGGCAGATGGGTATGGCCTACCTGGTATACCCCGGCGCCGTTCACACCCGTTTTCATCACTCCCTGGGTGCTTGTCACCTGATGAGTATTGCGCTTGACCAGCTAAAGCAAAAAGGAGTAAGGTTTACCGAAGAAGAATGTGTAGCTGCGCGTATAGCCATCCTGCTGCACGACGTTGGCCACGGACCTTTCTCCCATGCACTGGAAAATACGCTTGTAGAGGGCATTCCTCACGAAACTATTTCGAGGTTCATTATGAAGAACCTTCAGAAAGAACAAGGCGGCATTTTTGAGATAGCACTACAGATCTTCAGCAATGCCTACCCTACCAAGCAATATCTTCAACAGCTGGTCTCCAGCCAGCTGGATGTGGACCGTATGGACTACCTGAACCGTGACAGCTTTTATACGGGCGTATCGGAAGGAGTTATTGGTTATGATCGTATCCTCCAGATGCTGACAGTGCGAAACGAGGAACTAATGGTGGAGGAAAAAGCCGTTCACTCAGTAGAAAAATTCATCATAGCCCGCCGCCTTATGTACTGGCAGGTGTACCTGCACAAGACAGTGGTAGGTGCAGAGCAGCTGATTATAAACATCCTGAAAAGGGCCAAAGAAATAGCCCAGAACGGCGGCGATCTTTTTGCCACGCCTGCGCTGAGATACTTTCTATACCACTCAGTAACAGTCAGTGACTTCCAGGACCCTGACATACTGAAGCTCTTCTGCGAGCTGGATGATACCGACGTTCTCTCCTCTATAAAAGTATGGCAATCGCATAAGGATAGGATATTATCTGAATTATGCAAGATGCTGGTTAATAGAAATTTATACAAGATCACTTTAAGTTCTAAACCAATTCCGGAGATAGAAGAGGAAGCAGTTAGAAGAACACTTTCGAAGACAGGAATGAACGAAAGAGATCTGCACTATTTTGTGGGGAAAGGCTCTACTTCTAACATTACTTACGATGTGGAAGACGAGGGAATATTTATAGCAATGAAGGATGGCAGCGTCCGCAACCTCTCTGATATGGACGATGCGATAGTGAACCAGGCCCTGACTAAACCCGTACACAAGAACTATATATATTACATCCGTTAGAAAAATGTCAATATTCTTTATAAATGGTATCCTTTTTGCTAAATTTTAGTCGAAATCTGTAATTTCATCGCCTCCATGCAATTTACCGCTCAGCAGATAGCCACCATATTAAACGGCAAAATAGAAGGAAACCCTGACGTAGCAATAAGCACCGTTGCCAAAATAGAAGAGGCAGTAAAAGGCACGCTCAGTTTTATAGCCAATCCAAAATATGAAGAGTATATCTATACCTCTAAAGCTTCGATAGTTATTATCAACGAAAGCATGGCGGTGGAAGGAACTGTCTCTCCTACCCTGATTCGCGTAAAAGATGCCTATAGCAGCTTCGCCCTGCTGATGGAGAAGTATAATGACATGGTTTCGGGCGGCGTAAAAAGTGGTGTGGAGGCCTATACCTTTATATCCTCTACAGCATCCATAGGTAAAAATGTATATGTGGGGGCTTTCAGCTATATAGGCGAAAACGTAGTGATAGGCGATAACGTAAAGATCTATCCCGGCTGCTTTATAGGTGATGACACGGTGGTAGGCAATGACTGCAAGTTCTTTGCCGGAACCAGGATCTACAACCAATGCGTGATAGGCAATAATGTTATTACACATTCGGGCACCATTATAGGTGGAGATGGCTTTGGCTTCGCCCCGCTTGCTGATGGCACCTATAAGAAAATACCACAGATAGGTAACGTAATAATAGAAGACAACGTAGAAATAGGAGCCAACACTACTATAGACAGGGCTACCATGGGCTCTACCATCATCCGCAAAGGCGTGAAACTAGACAACCTGATACAGGTAGCCCACAATGTGGAAATAGGCGCAAACACCGTAATAGCCGCCCAAACCGGCATTTCAGGAAGCACCCGTATAGGTACTAATTGTAAAATAGGCGGCCAGGTAGGAATTGTTGGCCATATTCAAATAGCAGATGGAACTAACATAAACGCCCAGAGTGGAGTTTCTAAGTCGGTGACGGAGAGTAATACTACATTGTCGGGCTCACCAGCCTTTGAGTATAAAAGTTCCTTAAAAAGTCAGGCAATTTTTAGAAATTTGCCGGAATTGTCCCAGCGGATTCAAAAACTGGAAGATACCATCCGGGAACTGAGCGAGTTATTGGGTAACCAAAATATTGAAGTAAAAAAGTGAGTTCAGATACCATACACTTAAGTGAGGCTCGCGAAAAAAAATCAGCGACTGTGCAGCAAAACAACAACAGTACCAACCAGCAAACATTACGTGGCTCTGTGACCCTGCATGGCGTAGGTCTACACACCGGGGAGAAAGTGACAATGACCATGAAGCCGGCTTCGCCCGGTTATGGCATCCGCTTCCAGCGCCTGGACATGCCCGACCAGCCTATTGTAAAGGCTGATGTTGACTACGTGGTTGACACCTCGCGCGGTACCACACTGGAACTTAACGGGGCGCGTATATGTACCGTAGAGCACACACTGGCTGCCCTGGTAGGTATGGGCATCGACAATGTACTCATAGAACTTGATGGCTCAGAAGTGCCGATACTGGACGGCAGCGCCCGTGAGATAATAGAAGCAATAGAAAGCGCAGGAGTGCAGGAACAAGACGCCAAGCGCATGGTGTATGCCATAGATGGCAACATTCACTACTACGACAGCAGCAAGAACGTAGATATGCTGGCCGTGCCCTCCAACGAATACCAGGTAACAACACTTATAGATTTCAACTCACCGGTACTGGGCACGCAACATGCGTCGCTAAAGCACATATCTGAGTTTAAAGATGAAATAGCTCCGTGCCGGACATTCTGCTTCCTTCACGAACTGGAATACCTGCTGGATAACAACCTGATAAAAGGCGGAGACCTGAGCAATGCCATTGTAGTGGTAGATAAAGTAGTGGAGCAGGAAGAGCTGAACAGGCTTGCCAAGGTATTCAACAAACAGAAAATAGAGGTGAAGCAGGAGGGCATACTGAACAATGTGCAGATGCACTTTACCAATGAGCCTGCACGCCATAAGCTGCTCGATGTGATAGGTGACCTTGCACTGGTAGGCCATTCTATAAAGGCGCATATCATTGCGAGCAGGCCTGGTCATGCGTCGAACGTGGAGTTTGCGAGGAAGATAAAGCAGTATATAAAGAAGAACAAGCACCTGTCGGACATACCG
>DASPNB010000059.1:0-2783 GCA_035626755.1 Flavipsychrobacter sp. | reverse complement strand
CTGAGCCCCCCAGCCCTGTCTCGCGCATGCGGACACGGCGGCAGTAGCGAGACCCGAAACAGATATAGTATCATAGTATATTGTAACTTTAAAGGACGCGGAGGACTTCATCGGTAGAACAAACCTGAGCTTTCTCGCCTTGATTCCGCCGAGTCCCCGAAAAGGCGGGAGACTCGGCGGGGAAACAAAAACTTTATTTATGAAACTAATTAGTGTATTTGGCGCCCGTTTATTACTGGTTTTTGTTTTAACATCATCTTTTATTAGTTCATCAGGACAAGGCTTTGCTCGGGCTCAACAAATTACAAGTCTGGTTTACACAGGCAACCGCGCTGTTACAGGTTGCGTAACTGATGGGAATAATAACAGTTATTTCGTGGGTGCTTTTAGTGGAACTACTGATCTTGACCCCGGTGTCGCAGTTATGGACGTAACGGCAGTGGGGCAATATGACATGTTTATCCTTAAAGAAGATGCTGCTGGAAACTTGATATGGGTGAAGCAAATAGCTGCAGTAACTCCGAACATCGGATCGTGTGGCGGTAAAATCGGATTAGATAGCGCCGGAAATGTTTATATCGGCGGAGTATTTAAATACGACTTTGACTTTGACCCCGGACCCGGAATACAACAGTTATCTTCTAATGGTGGATATCATAGCTTCGTCCTTAAGCTTGATCCCGCGGGCAATTTTTTATGGGTAAGAGATATGGGCAACCAAACAGACACGGCTAGTATGCAGATGCTGTGCATGAAAATGGATGCTGCAGCAAATATTTTCTTTGCTTGCTCGATCGTTGGTAGTGTTACCGCAAATACGATAGATGTGGACCCAGGTCCTGGTATTTACACCATTATTTGCCCGACAACCGGCCTCGGTAGCGATATCCTTCTCGAAAAGCTGGATTCTGCCGGCAATTTTGTGTGGGCAAAACAAATCTCTGGAACTAATGACAAAGACGCATATGGCTTGGCTGTTGATTCACTCAGCAATGTATATATTACCGGGCAGCTTAGCGGAACAGCCGATTTCGACCCGGGACCAGGCACTTCCAACCTGACTTCTACTGCCGGCTGTGATGCATTCATCGCCAAATATGACTCGGCGGGGAGCTACCTGTGGGCGGGACAGATTAGCGGTGGGGGGGATGAGGTTGGGCAAGGCATAGCTGCTGATACTTTTGGCAATATAATGGTGACAGGCCATTATGCCGCGGGTACTGCTGATTTCGACCCCGGCCCGGGCGTGTATAATATTACGGCCACCTCCATGGATATGTTCGTCCTGAAGCTGCGAAGCGATGGAAGTTTTGCCTGGGCCAGGAGCGCACATCCGTCAGGAAATGACCGTGGCCTTAGAATAGCCACAGATGGGCAGGGGAATGTATACACAACCGGCGATTTCTTCAGCACTGCTGACTTTGACCCTGGCCCCGGTGAGTACATGCTTTCCGGCGTAGGGTATATACAGAAGCTGGACTCGGCGGGGGACTTTATCTGGGCGAGAGCTTACGGGGGGCAATATCCTTCAGACATAGCGCTTGATAATGCTAATGACATATATGTAGTTGGACAGTTTAGCAGCTCTGGTGATTTTGACCCCGGCCCCGGCGTATTCAATCTTACCGGCGGCCCAGCGGGCTTTATAGAAAAGCTCTGCGGCAGCTCACTGGCAATAAGTGCCGATGACAGTACACTCTGCGTAGGAGACCAGGCACAGCTTACCACACCAGCCATCACAGGCGCTACTTATACATGGACGATGGATGGTAGCGTGATAGCCGGCAGCAGCAATACTATTACCGTTTCAACACCGGGGGTGTATGAAGTGTATGTAACAGGTGGCTGCCCCAATGCCTCGGGACCGCTATATGTTTATGATTGCTTAGGTGTCGGTGAAACTATGAAAGCGGATGGTATAGCGGTATATCCTAATCCTGCCCACGACCAACTTACAATTAACACCACTCTCACCAACTATACGATCACTATTCTTAATACGCTTGGACAGCTAACGGAAAAAATTGCCGGAAACTGGAGTGCGGTATTGGATGTATCTCAGTACACCCCGGGAGTTTATTACCTGCGCATAGAAACCACAGACGGTCAGATGCTGAACAGAAAATTTGTTGTGGGGCAGTAAAGCGAGGGAATGGAAAATGTGTATATAAAGCGGACCGCTACATTTCAACTTCGTCGCCCTGATGCTGCCGTGTCCCCATGCGGGAGACACGGGACGGGAATGGTAAAGGACTAATGATAAGGACCACAAACGTTCGGGGTTCCTGGTGCCGGATAAACAGATTTTGCAATCTTTATTCGAAAAACTGGACAAAAATTGTAAAAAAGTTATGCACAAAACAACCTTGCATCGCTCAATTTTGATCTAAACCGCGGCCCGGTTTCGTATCTTTACATAGCGGGGCAAACCGCCATGCTCTTTAAAAGAAATGCCAGCCGGACTTCCCCTGTGATGTTTATAACAGGTTGAAAATCAGCGTTATTAGCTAACCTCATTTGGCAGTAATGTGGCAGTAACCTGGCAAAAGACGGCATTATTCCGGCGCCATCCGGCAGAAACATGTCACCGTCTGGCATAGACGTGTCAGTCACCGGCAGTAGCCTGTTTTAATGCTTAAAATGGCGAAGGCCTGTCAGTACCAGGGCCATATTATGAGCTTTGCAATATTCGATGGTATCGTTATCGCGAACGGAGCCGCCGGGCTGTATCACAGCCTTGATGCCTGCTTCGTCGGCCATCTGCACACAGTCGTTGAAGGGGA
>DASPNB010000058.1:0-3849 GCA_035626755.1 Flavipsychrobacter sp. | reverse complement strand
TAAGGAACTGGTAGACGGTGCTCCTAAGAACGTGAAAGAAGGCGTAAGCAAAGCTGAAGCTGAAGATCTGAAAGCTAAGCTGACTGAAGCAGGTGCTGAAGTAGAAATCGCTTAATTCTTTTAAGATTATACAGAACGACCCCTTAGCAATAGCTGAGGGGTTTTTCTTTTAAGATATGCTGTAATGAAAAATCCCCCTTGGTCTCAGCCGAGGGGGATTTTCTATAAAATGATCTTGAATTTAAAGCTTGGGAAGGTAGAACTTACCGTTGGTGATGATATCGGAATCGTTGGTATTTACATTAGGCAGCACCCTGTACAACTTAGCAGAGAAGGTACCGCGAATGTTTCCGTCTTCAGTGCCTTGTACGTTTACAGTGGCATTACCCGCGCCTACGTTGGACGCGTGAGAACTGGCGATATAACCGGTATCATAAGGATTGAATATCTGGTGAATGACCACACCATTGCTGCCATCGGGCAGGAAATTATATGTACCGGGGCCATTGTAAGAAGTAATAGCTATGTAAACGGTCTGCCACTGGGTAGCGGTATCGAACCTGTAAGCTACAAGTGACGCCACGCCAGTGGTAGAATCGGACCAGACACCGGCCAGGAAGGAAGCGAAATAGCCATTAATATCCATCGTCATGTAGCCGATAGGAATAGTAACGCCTGAAGCAGGGTTAAGGGGATTGAGATAAGTTCCCTCATTCTTCTTAGGATCCGCGTCGTAGGGCCCGTTATTACACGAAGAGATAGATGGGCCTAAAGCCGCTACCAGAAAAGCTGACAGGAGCAGTTTTTTCATACTATGATTTTATTCTGTATAAAGATAATAAGCCTGAGTGTATTACAAAACATTATTTTAACCACAATATTAGTGCCGAAATTGGTGTTTAAGCATTTTTAAGTTTCGGTCGGAGCGTATTTTCTGAATTTTAGCACAATATTTGACTCCGCAGTTACGAACGCTTTAACCAGAAGATGAAATCAATAGTACGAGTGTTTTTTATAGTATCGGTGATCTGCCTGGTCTTACTAAATACACAGACGGGGTATGGCCAGCAAAGGATAAAGGGAACGGTAAAAGATGCGGTCAGTAATGAAGCACTCCCCTTCGCCACCATTAGGGCGGGCAACAGCGGGCAAGGAATTATAACCGATCTGAACGGGACGTTTGACTTTACCGTTCCCGCGGGAACAGAGTACATAGAAGCCTTTTACCTGGGCTATGAAAGCAAGAGAGTGGCGATAGGACAAGGGAATGCCCTACTGGAAATAAAACTAACTGTAAAAGAACAGGCACTGGGCGAGGTAGTGATAAAATCGCCTGAAGAAAAGATAAGGCGGATACTGAACCTGGCGATAGACAACCGCGACAAGAACAACCCCGAGAAATATGACTGGTACCGCTGTAAGGTGTACTATAAGATGCTGGCAGATGTGAACTATGACATAGCTGACTCTCTTGTGAAGAAAGATACCAGCGGAGAAATAAAAGAACTGAAGGACTTCTTTGAAGAACAGCACCTGATGATGTCAGAAACCTATAGCATACGCACCTGGAAGAAACCGCAGAAGCTGCAGGAAGAGGTGCTGGGAACACGGCTGTCAGGATTTAAGAAATCACTGTTTACAGGCATGGTGACCGATATACTGCCATTCCATTCTTATAATGACTACCTGGCGCTGAATGGAAAGGATTATCATAACCCGGTAAGCCGGGGATTTTTCCAGCATTTTAAATTTGAGCTGGAGGATGAAATTCTGCAGGGCAGGGATACGATATGGATACTAAGCTTTAAACCTGAAAAGGGTTATGATGAGTTGACCGGAAGAGTCTATATCAATTCAGATAACTATGCCATCGCATACCTCGTAGCCAGCGCGATAGATAAAACACTGGGCAGGGAAATAAGACTGGAGCAGCAATACAAAAAGGTAAAAGGAAAATGGTTTCCTGAGCAACTGAATTACATACTGCAATATCGTCTGCCCGATGAGGGCAAGTCGGGCTATGACATAATAATGAAAGGCTACTCCAGGATAGACTCTGTGAGCTATGAAGAAGAAAAAGGCTTCAGATTTGATAAAGCGCACAGCACCAAACTAAAAGGCAATGCAGATGAACTAAGCAATAGCCAATGGGATGCACTGCGCCCCGAAAGCCTGAGCAAAAAAGAGCAACAAACTTATGTAGTAATAGACAGCGTGATGGAAAAAGCGGGGTTAGCCAACATAGCCAAGTACCTGGAAAAGCTGGCGCTGGGCAGAGTACCGATATGGGCCTTTGACCTGGACCTTGGCAGGCTTTATAACTTCAATCAATATGAGGGCAGCAGATTTGGCCTGGGTGTGCAGACGAATGACAAGATAGCTAAGTGGTTTTCGCTGGGCGGGTGGTTTGGTTATGGAACAAGGGACCATGAACGGAAGTACGGTGGGTTTGCAGAGTTTTATGCGGACAAGACAAAGGAGTTTGTGGTAAGATTAAGTTATGATACAGACCTGAGAGACCCCGGAAGAATATCGCTGAACAGGGATATTGACAGGAATTACCTGCGCCGATACCTGATGAACAGGGTGGACAAGGTAGAGACCTATAGCATATCAGTAAAGAAAAGACTAGGTTACTGGGATATGGAACTGTGCGCGCGAAAGGAAAACATAGTGCCTAAGTACAGCTACAACTTTGTGTATGAAAACACCAATCACCTGGCCTTTGAAGCAACTGAAGTTTCACTTGGGTGGAGATATGCTTTTGCTGAAAGAAGGGCTCCCCTCTTTGGGCGCTACTATAGCACCAGCGCCAAATACCCTGTATGGTACGGAAAGGTGACAGCCGGTGTGATAGAAAGCGGCAGCCTTAGCACTGACTATGTGCAGGCACTGACGGCAGTGCAATGGCAGAAGCACATCAACAGGATAGGCAATGAACGCTTCCTGCTGATGGCTGGTAAAACATGGAGCAAGGCGCCCCTGCCCTTCAGCAAGACATTTGCAGGCAATGGCCTGCGCTACGACAACAGCACCTCCTTCTATGCCTTTGGCGGGATGCTTACCATGTATCCCTACGAATATTACAGTGACGAATTTGTGAGCCTGGTATGGAAACATGATTTTGACTGGAGACTGTTTACCATCAGCGATGCAAAGGCTTCGCTGAGTTCTTCGCCCTATATAAGTATCGGGCACAATTTCCTGTACGGAAGAATGAAGGACCGCAGTGTACACCGGAACGTGAACTTTTCGGTGCCTGACAATGGCTATCAAGAGAGCGGTATGCTGCTGAACAGCATCGTGCGACTAAAGTACTTCAATGTGTATCACATAACGCTGAATGTGGGTTACTTCTACCATTGGACGCCCGTATTTGATCTGAAGAAGAACGGCAGATACCTGCTGGGACTGGGTATTGACCTGTAGAACCATAATTCTCTTGATCTAGAGGATTCGCCGGCATCTTATGTGTTTTTGTTCTTAATATCTAACTTTATATAAAATTGTCAACCATGACCCGGAGCCTGTCAACTTTACTCCTGCTGCTGGCTTGCTTTAATTGCGAGGCACAGAAGATATCATTTACTGATACAAGTAATATGTGGGCCTTGTATTCATTTGATATCGGTACCCTTCAAAATGATACCATAACATATCAGAAGTACTTTGGTGAAACGATCATAAATGGAATTACATACTTCAATTTGGAAAACTGGGATGTTAGACCAGATTCTACCGGTGACATAATATTCGCTCGGACGGGAACAGGCACTGAGTTTATTCTATATGACTTTAGTCTAAATTTAGGGGACACAATTCACACAAGTGTATGGGGCACCTATCATC
>DASPNB010000057.1:0-4641 GCA_035626755.1 Flavipsychrobacter sp. | reverse complement strand
TGGACAATACCTGGAGGAGGAAATAGAGTCGCATCTTAAACGGGGGAAAGACGGCAATTGGTGGCTTTTTGATAACTGGCATTTCGGCGGTTTCGCGAAAAGCAATAATGAATTGATCACATTCATGAACGATTTTCATAAGATCAATGACTGCCCTCTTGATATAGTATATACAGGGAAAATGATGTATGGCGTGCAGGAACTTATCAGAACCGATTTTTTTCCACCGAGTTCTAAAGTACTCTGCATTCACACCGGCGGACTGCAGGGCAATTCCTCAGTTCAGGACATGCTTAGCTATTAGTACCGCAGTTTTTAAGTATTATATTGCAGGGCATAATACGAGCTTATGGCCGAAATGAGCAGACAAAAAGGAAAGAAACTTACCTTATATATATTTATCGCCCTTGCTATCGGTATCGCCCTTGGCTTTATTCTCAACGGCAGCTACATAAAAAGTGAGAATGACCAGCTGGTAACTATCAGTTCTTCTCTCGAGTCGCTGAAAAAGCAACAGGCGGCTATTACAGATACTACTTCGGATTCATATAAAAGTATTGTGGCCATCAAGTCCGATCTCACGGCTAAAAAGAAAACAGTGACGGAAGTAAGGGACAAAAAATTGGAGCCATTTTCTCTCATTGCCGATATTTTTCTGCGCCTTATCAAAATGATCGTCGCACCCCTGGTGTTCACTACCCTGGTAGTGGGTGTAGCTAAGCTGGGCGACATAAAGGCCGTTGGGCGCATAGGCGGGAAAACACTGCTCTGGTTCTTTTCCGCATCCTTCGCTAGTTTACTACTTGGCCTTATGCTGGTCAATTTCTTTGAGCCCGGCACTCGCATGAATTTGCCCTTGCCTGAATCAGCCGACACAGGCATCAAAGCCACTGCGCTTTCATTGAAAGAATTTCTCTATCATGTCTTTCCCACCAGTGTAATAGACGCAATGGCTAAAAACGAAATACTGCAGATAGTGGTCTTTGCAATATTCTTCGGCGTGGGCACAGCGGCGATAGGAGAGAAGGGAGAAATAGTGATTGAAACTATGGATGCCTTTGCGCATGTTATACTCAAGGTGACCGCCTATATTATGAATCTTGCGCCGCTGGCGGTCTTCGGCGCTATGACGGCCATTATTGCCAGGCAAGGCCTGGATATTCTCAGCACCTATCTCATTTTCATAGCAGAATTCTACTCCGGATTACTGATACTTTGGATAGTACTCCTGCTGGCAGGTTCGGTCTTTATCAAAAAGCGAATATTCAGTCTCCTCCGCCACATTAAAGATCCCATTATCCTGGCCTTTAGTACCAGCAGCAGCGAAGCTGCTTTCCCCAAGACGCTCATGGAATTGGAACGCTTCGGTTGCAAGAATCGCATTGTGAGTTTCGTTCTTCCGCTTGGATATTCCTTCAACCTGGATGGCTCCATGATGTACATGACATTCGCCTCACTATTCATCGCCCAATCCTACGGCATCCACCTGGATTTCGCTACACAAATGAGCATGCTCATGGTTCTGATGCTTACCTCCAAAGGTATAGCAGGGGTGCCGCGCGCTTCACTGGTGGTGATAGCCGGTACATTAGCTACATTTAATATACCTGAGGCAGGGCTCGCGTTGTTACTGGGCATAGATCCCTTGCTGGATATGGGTCGCAGCGCTACCAATGTTGTTGGCAATAGCGTGGCCACTGTAGTAGTAAGCAAATGGGAAAAAGCACTGGATTAAAATTCATAAACCGCTAATTCTTAGTATTTTCACGGACTTTTAAAGATTAGTATGCAGGATTTTATAGAACTGTTGAAAGAGCTGATGAACGCCGAAAAACTGGCGGCATTGGTAACATTGTACGGAGGTTTATACCTGGTTGCCTTTATCATTTTTGCGGAAACCGGACTTTTTGTGGGCTTCTTCCTTCCGGGTGATTCCCTTTTATTTGTTACTGGTTTGATGATCGCTAACTCTCACAACCCTACTGACAATAACTTCATCAACCTTATATATTGGATATCCCTCATCAGTGTAGCGGGCATTATAGGAAATATAGTAGGCTATTGGTTTGGCAAAAAAACAGGTCCGCTATTATACCAGCGTAAGGATAGTCTCTTGTTCAAGCGCAAGCACCTCCTCCAGGCACAAGCCTTTTACGACAAGCGAGGCGGCAGCGCCATCATCTTAGCCCGCTTTCTTCCTATTGTCCGCACTTTTGCCCCCATTGTTGCCGGTGTGGTACAAATGGACCGAAAAAAATTCTTCCTATACAATGTTGTTGGCTGCGTGGCCTGGGTGGTAAGTATGACGCTTTCGGGGTATTTCCTTGGCGAGAATGAATGGGTGAAGCGCAATTTTGAAAAGATCGTTATCGGAATGATAGTGGTAACAACGGCACCCGTACTTTTCAAAATGTTTTTCGGCAAAAAGAAATCTCCTATCTTGGAAGTAGGCAAAGAAACTGTGGAGGAGTCCCTCGGAATGAACGGCGACCCTGAAACAGGAAAAAAATAATGCAGCAAACGCATTCAAAGTCATTACCTCTTTTTAGTATCCCCGTGTTGGTAGCAGCACTGGGATATTTTGTAGATATCTACGACCTACTGCTGTTCAGTATCGTTCGTAAGAGCAGCCTGGAGAGCATTGGCCTCAGCCCCGAGCTCATAGCCAGCGACGGTATGGATATTATCAGCCACCAGATGTTTGGTTTGCTGATAGGCGGCATTCTCTGGGGTATTCTGGGAGATAAGAAGGGTAGATTGAGCGTTCTTTTCGGTTCCATATTATTGTACTCCATTGCCAACATCGCCAATGGTTTTGTCCAGACAGTAGAACAATACAGCTGGTGTCGTTTTATAGCGGGCATTGGCTTGGCAGGAGAATTGGGCGCGGGAATTACCCTTGTAAGCGAACTTATATCTAAAGAAAAGCGAGGAATAGCCACATCCATGGTAGCCGGTGTCGGCCTCACAGGGGCCGTCGTCGCCTACTTCATATCTAAGCAGTTCGACTGGCGCACCTGCTACTATATCGGCGGTGGATTGGGCCTTGCTTTGTTATTTCTACGCATTTCTGTTTTTGAGTCCGGAATGTTTCAGCAAATAAGACACGCAGAGGTAAGTAAAGGCAACTTCTTCATGTTTTTCTCCAAGTGGAGCCGTTTCAAAAAGTACCTGCTGGCCATACTTATCGGTCTTCCTACCTGGTACGTGATAGGCATACTGGTGAGCTTCTCCAAAGAATTTGGCGAACACTTCGGCATTCCCGATCCCATTGAGTCGGGCAAGGCTGTAATGCTGGCCTATGTAGCTATCTCCGTGGGCGATATATTGATCGGTTTCGTAAGCCAGTGGCTGAAGAGCAGGAAGAAAGCCCTCTTCATCTTTTACGGGCTCACCATCATAGGTATTGTGCTATATTTTCAGCAGGACGGTGGCTCTGCCACCAATATGTACATCATCTGTACCTTCCTTGGTTTCAGTACGGGCTTTTGGGCCATATTTGTTACCATGGCTGCCGAGCACTTCGGTACCAATCTCCGCGCTACTGCTGCAACCACTGTTCCCAATATGGTCCGGGGAGCTCTTCCGCTGATAATCTGGTTTTTTAAAGACTTGCAAGCCTCAGGACAAAGCTACATTCATGCTGCCGCAATCACCGGTGTTGTAGTAATGTCAATAACCATCATCGCGGCCATCTTCACGGAAGAAACCTTTGGCAAGGACCTCAATTTCTTAGAGTACTAGCGCGGTATTCTTTTCTCAGGGCTTTCAGCTTGTCTTTTTCAGCAGGTTTCATCTTTTCCATCGCGGCGGTAAATGCTATCGATGTTATTTCATGAATATGCTCGTGAAAATAGAATAATGTTTCCCTCGGATAAGCATTATACATTTCCCTCAGCGCCCAGCCAACGCCTTTCTGCACATAGTATTCCTCATCGCTTAGCAGGGGAGTGATAAGCACATGGATCTTCGCATAAGCCAACTTCGCTTTCTTAGTTCTTTCATAATACAGCAGGCTAACTACTGATTGCCTGCGCGCCCACAGATTTTACTTTTGTTCCATTTCTGTAGCCGGGCATACACTTTATCGGGATGCGTTTCCAGTATCTTCGTATATATCTTAGCCAGGCAATCACATGGTCCCCAGTCATCCACGCTATCCTGCCATTTCACAGCGGTCTTCCATATTTTTTCGTGCAGCTCCTTCTTGCTTATGTGTTTTTCAAGGAAGAGGAAGCCATTAATTTTCACCCAGAAACTGCGGGCATTTCTCCATATGTAGTCCCATACAGCCAGTTGCTCATCAAAGGGCAACTTCGAAAACGAAAAACCGCTATTAAAGGCCGCTCTCTGTGCCGGGGCTGTATCAGGAGTAGACGCTACTTTGGCTGCTACTTCCTCCAGGTATTTTTCTGCCTCCATCACCAATAAAGTTAAATGAATAATTCACACAGGTCTGCTATTTTTGATCCGGATGAGCAAAGGCAAACAGGCATTTGATTTTAAGGTAGCAGCGTTCTGCCTCCTTGGCTTTGTTGCCAATTTCATCGCCTGCTATCCCGGCTACATGACCGGCGACAGTCTTGATCAATATGCCCAGTCGCTGTCTGCTGAATATTCCAACTGGCATCCACCCATCAT
>DASPNB010000056.1:0-10787 GCA_035626755.1 Flavipsychrobacter sp. | reverse complement strand
GTCCGCTGTGGAGTGACAGCAAGCACAGGGGACTGTATAAGTCGGCCGATGCAGGTAAGAGCTGGGAGAAGATACTTTACATAAATGAAAAAGCGGGATGTGCAGATATAGCCATTGACCCTAACGATCCTAATATTATATATGCCAGCACCTGGGAATTCAGGAGGCTGCCTTACTCTTTCAATTCGGGTGGAAACGGCAGCGGGCTATGGAAAAGTACAGATGGTGGCAAGAACTGGCGCGAGCTGAAAAACGGACTTCCTAACAAACCATTCGGACGTATAGTAGTAACACTGGCGCCGAGTGCGCCAAAGAACCTGATAGCGATAGTGGAATCGAAAGAGACAGGACTATACATTTCAGAAGACGGTGGTGAAAACTGGAAAAAGCAAAGTGCGACCATGAACGTGGTTTCAAGGCCTTTTTATTTCAGCACGCTGGTCATAGATCCAAAAGATCCTAAACGTGTTTACCGTCCCGGTTTTGCATTCTCCTATTCAAGTGATGGCGGCTATTCGTTCAGTGAAGCATCGGGCGATGGCGGCTGGGTACACAGTGACCACCATGCGCTTTGGATCAATCCTAACTATACTAACCAGATGTACCTGGGTACGGACGGGGGTGTATACATAAGCCTGGACAGAGGTGCGACATGGATGTTTGTACAGAACCTGCCAGTGGGACAATTCTACCATGTTGCTATTGACGAGCAGAAACCTTACCGTATATACGGCGGCCTGCAGGACAACGGCAGCTGGATGGCACCTTCTGCAGCACCGGGCGGCGTAGGCAACTCCAACTGGATGAACGTATTCTTTGGCGATGGTTTCTGGACTATTCCCGACCCGACCGATCCCAACACCTGCTATGCAGAATCGCAGGGAGGTAATGTATCGAGAATAGACCTGAGCACGCTAAAATCAGTTGGCATACAGCCGCAACAGGCAGTGGGTGAAGAAAAGCTGCGCTGGAACTGGAACACACCAATAGTAGCGGGACAGGCTAATAAAAAGAACCTATACGTGAGTTCGCAGTACGTGTACAAGAGCACAGACCAGGGACGCAGCTGGCAGAGGATATCGCCGGACCTGACAACCAATGACAAGAAGAAACAAAAACAAGAAGAGTCGGGAGGATTGAGCGAAGACAATACTTCTGCTGAAAACCACTGTACCATCTTTACCATAGCAGAATCACCCTTTGATGAAAAGACCATCTGGATAGGTACCGATGACGGCAACCTGCAATACACCACGGATGGCGGTAAGAGCTGGACGAACGTTGCCAAAAACTATGCTTTAGCCGGCATACCTGCACAAACATGGATCAGCAGCATAGAACTCTCACGCTATGACAAGAACACGGTGTATGTAACTTTTGACAACCACATGTATGGTGATATGAAAACCTACGTGGCTAAAACCACTGACGCAGGCAAGACATGGACGCAACTGAAGAGCGATGAGTTTACAGGATTTGCTCACAAGGTAAAAGAAGACCCGGTGAACAAGAACCTGTTTTTCCTTGGAACAGAGATGGGTCTTTTCTGCAGCCTGGATGGCGGCGCGAACTGGTTCAGGATGAAGAACAATATTCCGGAATATGCGCTGGTGCGTGACATACAAATACACAAAGAAACGCACGACCTGGTACTGGGCACCCACGGACGGGGTGTGATAGTACTTGACGATATAACACCGATACGCAGCCTGTCGCAGGAGATAGCTGATAAGGGTGTTCATATTTTCCCAAGCACACCAATTGCATTGTCGACAGGAAGGTATGGTGGTGGCGGCTTCCCATCTACCGGTGGATGGTCTGGCGGAAATCCAACGTCGATACAACCGATTCAATATTACCTGAAGGAAAGAGTCAACTCTGGCGAAGTGAAAATAGAGATCTACGACACTGCAGGTAAGCTGGTGCAGACACTACCTGCCAGCAAGCGTAAGGGTCTGAACAAAGTATACTGGAACATGCGCCACACGCCACCGAAAACTGCGACAGGGAGCACTAAGCTTGACTATTCAGGCTTTGTAGCGCCAATGGTATTGCCGGGAATATATACGATGAAGCTGAAGGTGGCAGACCAGGAATATAGCAGCCAACTGGTGATGACGCATGACACATCGAATCACAAATTTTCGGAAGAAGACAGGTACCTGCAGTACAAGACATCGATGGAGCTATATAACCTGCATGAGAACCTGGCGAAGCTGGTAGATAAGATAAATGCAGAGCAGAAAATGCTGAAGGAATATACTGCCAAAGTGAGCAGTCCGAAGAACAAAAAGCTGCTGGAAGAGTACAACACAAAACTGGAAGACCTGCGCAGCACCCTGCTGGCGACCAAGAAGAAATCGATATTTGCCGACGAGAAACAATTGCGTGAAGAGATAACAGAAGTGTACGGTTCGGTATGCGGACAGGAGTGCAAGCCATCGAACCTCCAGATAGAGCGAACGAACATGCTGAAAGACGAGTATAAGAAGAAGGAAGATGCCTATGAGCTGGTACATAACCAGTATGCTGATAAGGTGAAGCAGGCTCTGAACCTGGATGAGTCCAGGAAAGAAAGGGGTTCAACGGGGAGGAATGCGAATTAGGACCTCACCCCCGGCCCCTCTCCACAAGTGGAGAGGGGAGAAAGTAATAAGGCCCCACCACGGTGGGGCTTTTGTTTTAGACGATATGGTTCCCGCTGACATCGCAGACATTCGCTGACTGCCTGATGAAAATTGGTTAGGCAATACGGCAACGCCGCTGTCTGCGACCGCCGTCTTGCCGTTGGTTCCGATAAGAATATAAACTTATTGCGGGGTTTGTTTGAGCTTATCAGAAAATGATTGAAGTATAATTTAAACAAGCTGCCAACGCCACAAATCTGGCTCAGACATGAACATTTGTAATGTAAACCGGATGCTATCGTGTAACTTGCAGCAAAATCAAACAAATGAGACTATTAAAACTGTCACTGTTCGCGTCGGCTTTGCTGCTGGGCAGTATGACCATGAAAGCGCAGAGCGCAGATGAAGTAATGAATAAACACATAGCTGCTGTGGGCGGCGCAGAAAGCTGGAAGAAGATCACCTCAATAAAGAGATCGGGCACCGTGAGCCTTCAAGGTAATGAATGCAAGCTGACAATGTGCCAGGCGCAAAAGAAAGGCTTTAGGATGGACCTGGACTTTGATATGGGTGGAACGGTAGTGAATAATTATGTTTTACTTACCAATACAGAAGGTTGGCAGTACTTCCCTGTGGGCGGACAAACGGAACCACAGGCT
The DNA here is from genome assembly GCA_035626755.1 of Flavipsychrobacter sp. Lineage (GTDB taxonomy): Bacteria > Bacteroidota > Bacteroidia > Chitinophagales > Chitinophagaceae > MKUN01. Next base: position 7,501 of record DASPNB010000056.1, on the reverse strand, counting down.
ATGACACCTGATCAAGTAAAGGAATCGCAGGACGAACTGGACCTGACAGATGACGTAGTAAAGCTGAAGACGGCAGGCACTAAGGTGACCTATGACGGTAAAGAGCAAGTAGAGGGAAAAGAATGCCACAAACTGAGTTATGTGAACAAAGACGGCGATCCCGTGACTTTGCATTTTGATGCGGCTTCGGGCTACCTGGTGAAAAAGACAGAAAAAATGGAAGTGCAGCCGGGACAAAAAATGGATGTCACCAGCAGCTTCAGCAATTATCAGAAACTGCCGGAAGGCATATCCGTACCCATGAGTGGCAACGACCCCAATTTGGGTGCCTTTACTTTTACGAGTGTGGACATCAATAAGGGTGTAGATGACAATACTTTTAAAAGAAAGTAAGTTTAGTTAACTGGTTTATTAGCTAACCAGTAATAAAAGTAAGAGCCACGGATTGATCCGTGGCTCTTACTTTTCACCCAGTTTTGAATATCGCTGCCAGGCATTCTATGGTTGTGTTCTTATGTAGTGGGCAAGAACGTGAGGTGAGATCGCCGCCGAGGGCAGGCGATGACGGCGGGAGGACTTTTCACTGCTATCGGGCTTTGCAACGGCGAGCGGCTCAGTTGCTGTGTTTCCCCACCCCAGCCCAAGTTCAAGCTGTGCATTGAACTTCGGCATCCCCTCCCTGCCAGGAAGGGAGTTATCCTCAAAATGAAAACGCCCACAGCTAAGCTGTGGGCGTTTCTTTTGAGAAACTAATATTTTATTCACCTCCGCTGCCTTCGAGCTTGTCGAGTTCAAACATGAGGGAGAAACGAAGTGTATTTGAAAGCGGGTTGCGATTGATTCCTGAACCTGAAGGAACAAGGTAAGCTACATTGATGTTGAACACATTGTAGCGGACACCGATACCACAGGTGAAGTATTTACGATCACCCTTTGTTTTGTCTTCGTAGAAATAACCGGCACGAACAGCGAACTGATTCTGGTACCAGTACTCAATACCGGCAGAGATCTGGAACTCGCGCATTTCTTCACCAAATCCGCCTGGCGCATCGCCGAATGAACCGAACATACCTGATACTACAGACTTATCTGTAGGATAGTACTGATTGCCTGCCGTATCGAACTGCGGACTAGGCACCAGTAGTTTATTCAAATCAAGTGCGAAAGTCACTTTGTTATACTCATCAAACTGGGAAGTATAAGCAGCACCTAAGCCAAGATTGATAGGAATGAAATCCCTGCGAAGTGTATTGTAAGAAATTTTAGAACCAACATTGGACAGGATAGCACCCAAAGCTAACGTGTTAGCACGGCCGCCGTCGAGTTCGTTTGTTTTGCTATAGAACACACCCAGATCGGCAGCGAAGGCATTACCGGGTTTATAGTTAGCCGTAGAGCTAACACCTGCTGCAATAGCAGAATGTATATACCGCAGGCTAAGACCTGTAGAAAGATAAGGAGACAAACGACGAGAATAACCGATATCGAAAGAAAACTCACGAGGTTTACCTGTACCTATAGGCTGGGCATTTACGTCGGTATAATTGATATCACCAAGGTTGAAATAACGAAGTGAAGCACTTACTGCCTGGTTGTTTTCAGGGCCAAATTTGGCAAAGCCTGAGATGTAACCCAACCAGATATCAGGAACCAGATCTTTCAACCATGGTGTGTAAGTAAGAGAAACACCGTATTTCTTTTCAGTAAAAGGTATCTTGGCCACGTTCCAGTATTGAGCATTAGCGTCGGCACTGATAGCTATTCCCACGTCTCCCATAGCACCTGAACGGGCATCGGGTGAAATTCTTAAAAAAGGTACTGCGGTAGTAATGGTATTTACCTGACCATTAAGGTTTGCAGTGGACTGCGCCGTGGCTTCGTCAAAAGAAAAACATGCTAACAACCCTAATCCAACTAAAGCAAAGCGTTTTGCCATTCTATAATTATTAATTTTTATTTTAATGTAGTGCAAAGATATTTGATTATGGCTAGAATTAGACGATTAGATCAAAAATTATACCATTCTGACTGTACTAACGTATAATGACCAGCTTTTGGTATGCCGACTCATGAATACCGGATGAAGTAGCGAGGTCGAGACGGTAAACATAGAGCCCTGAGGGTATCTTTGCGCCATTGTCATCAGTACCATCCCAGGTAATTTCTGTACTGCGGCTTCCCGATGGGGTGAAGCTTTGCCTTATCTTCCTTACCAGGGAGCCTGAGGTACTGTAAATGTTGATGCTTACGTCGAGGGCCTCATCAGGATGATTGTGCTCAAATACAAAATGAGTGTTATCGCTGAATGGGTTAGGATAGTTGGAAAGGTTGTTCACCTTTACTATCGCACCATCTACTACCTCAAAGTTTACCACACCTTCTCCCGAATTGTTGTTCACGTCCCAGGCCTTTATCCTGAGCGAGTGTTTACCATTGCTAAGACCTGTAACAGGGAAATAGACGTAACCACGCCTGTAAGTGTTAGGAGCGGTCTCGTAATAATCGTTAAGAATGTAAGGATTCTGAAGATCGCCATCGAGCACAGCAGTAAGATCGTGGCCAACCGTATTGCCTGAAACATTGATACCTGTTTCGTCTTCAAGCACTACATAAAGCATAGTATTTGATCCTGTAATGCCGCCATCTTTGAACAGTGAATCTTCGATATAAGGCATTACCAGCGGTGCGTTGTCTTCGATAACAGGATTATCAGAGAAACCACCTACTACAAAAGAGGTATCTGCGCCAGCACCATCGGTCTGACCATCTTCAGCATAGATGCTGATCTTACAAACACCCATATCGTAGTTGATATCCTTAGGTGAAATGAAAGCCATTGTGAACAGGCCATTTTCAACCGTTACGCGGCCTTTGTAAATAATATTGTTTTGCACCCTGTATGTCTTATTCACATCAGTAAGGGCACGAACCGTACGGGGCTTATCGTAAATAGTAACATAAACACGGCCGTTGAAAGCGCCCAACAAGGCATCATTGTCGTCTACTACTTTACCCTTAAGCACATAAGAGCCTAGTGCCTTGATGGTATCGACTGTTAAACCGGTAACTCCGTCCTGAAGTGATTCTATTTTAATGTTATGCTCGGGGAATGCAGGTATAAGTGCCGGATCGCCGAGCAGCGCAAATTTTCTGAAGTTGATCAATTCACCAGGATTAGAGGATGACTGGTAAGTAATGTTCTTAGCTATACGGAATGCGTCGCCAAGTGCGTAGTTCTTGCCATTGTGGAAATCGAACTGGGCTGCGAGGAACTGTTTATTAATAGTGCGGTTGGGAGCAGCATACACCAATTGGGTAGTGGTAAGAGTAGCGATAGCTCCGCCATCGTTCTTCAGCATCAGAGCCTCACCGGAAGATACATATTCGGGGTGATCAAACTGTCCATAGTCGCAGGTGGCAGTTATGATAATAGGTAGCTTATTGAAGTTCTTCCACTTGCTGTAATCGTCCTGGATAATGATACGTTCACCGGCCAGAACCTGGGTATTACCGTGGCCGCTATAGTTGAGCAGGAAAGTGCCTTTGAATATCTGGTCGTTAATCGCCTTGTTCGCATCAGGAGCCCTCATACCACCAGGAGTTGAGATGCGCTGAATGGCATCGAGGTAAACTTTGGTGACATTGAAAATATTGTTTTGAGCCAGGATAGTAGCAGCCATTTCCTCGGCATCATCCGTGTGGTCGCCAGCCTGGTCGGCGTCGTCTGCAACCATAGTTACTGAGAGTTTCCAAGGGCCGAGAGAATTAGGACTCTTATAATTTTTGATCTTACGAACAAGTGCTTTTGCATCGCTGACGTTGGTAACAGGGAAACGGCCTACACCCAGATCCATGGTGTTGTAGACGGAGAAGCTCTCAATGTTCTCATTGTCGTCAAGGAATGAGAAAAAGTCATCATTGCAATAGCTATTGATCGTTGCAGAAAACTCTGCTGATTCAAAGGTTGGTACAAAGTTAGTATTACCTGCTACCCTATTCTTATAATCGTAAGAGGCATCACCAAAAAGGAGAAGGTAACGAGGCATCTGTGCAGTGTCGTTGCCTGCACGCAGGTAGAACATACGCGCGAAATCGCGGATGGCACTTATATCCTGTGAACCTGAAGAGAACTCGTTATACACCTGCTGAGGCGTGGCAACAATAACGCGAAGGCCGGTAGTTTGCCTGTGAAACTCAGCCAATTCATTTGCTTCATTGATAAAATTTGCATTAGCAACTATGATATAGTCTACCTGGTCGGAGCCATGCAGATTCTGATTGGCTGTTTTTTCGACAAAGGAAGGCATAGGAAGATTGGTGCCGTTGATAACTGCATACTCGCGCAGCATAGAAGCGTCGCGGGAAAAACTATATACGCCGCCGCTGAGCGAACCATTGATACGGACAGGGGACAGTGGATTGGTAATATCCCAAACCTGGGTGGATGAGCCTGCGCCCTGCACCTGGAAATTGGCAACATTGCCGGCAGCAACGCTTCTCCAGTCGCGGAAGAGGAGCTGCTGCAAGCCAGATACATTCAACTGCCTGCGGACATTCACTTCAATGTAGTTGAGATAGCCTTTACCACTGCTGATAGCAGGCTGGTAAGACATAGCAATATTGACATCGCTTCCTACAGACTGATCGAAGATCATGTATTCGTTGGCCATAGGAGTGAACAGGCTGCTGAAACAAATGCCCGTGTGGTTTACACCATTTACATTGGCTGTGAAAACATTATTGTTTGCCTCGCAGCGGGAGCCTACCCATATTTTAAACTTTGCAGCTTCGCCCGCGAGATGAGGCCCGAGATTGAGATTGAAAGTATGAGAGAGACTTTTACCGGGATCGCCGCTGAATTCTTCGCCCCACCATTCTTTACCTAACCCGCCGGGATTTACGAGGTCTTTCTCGTAAAGCGCGTAATGATCAAACTGGGTAGCAGTAATATTTGATGTTGCTGCTGAATTTTCTCCTTGTATGCGCTGGCCGGGACCAAGATCGAAATTGATGAAATAGAAGGCTTGCTCTTCGTAGATATTAAACGCGTGAGTAAATTTTTGGTTGATGCTATCTTTTCTCCACGCTACCGGGCCGGTTGCATAAAAAACCAGGAAATCACCCTGATCGAAGACACCATCGCCGCCATCGTTTAGCCAAATGGGATTCTCCTGCAGGTCATCGGGTCGGGAAACAGCATTGTTCTCAGAAAGCATATTACCGCCGTTGCCGTATACCCTGATATTAGCTGTATTGATGGAAGAAGGAGCTACGCCCAGCTTATTGGCTATGAAATCGTGATCGATCTTGAAAAATCCAGAGCCGGATACAGCTACCTTATACCAGTTGCCTGAAGCCAGTACTGACGATGCAGCAGTGCTTTTAGCTGCTGAGGGAGACTGCTCTTCCACAGTCTCCTCAGTAACAATAGCTGTGAATTGCGTAATACGCCTGGTAGTAGCTGTAGGTGCCTCAAAGCTATAGGCAGGGATACGAATAAGAGCGAAAGGGCGCTTTCGTTCCTTGCCGAGAACGATCTCAAAACGGGAAGGATCGGATGGAATGGCATCAGCGGGGATGGCGATGCCATTTTTGTATTGAATATCAATTAATTGAATATTTGGCTTTGCGTAATATTGGAGCCAGACTTTCTTTACGACATAGCCACCATTGACCTCGGAGGCCTTGACGGTGAAAGTTTCGGTACCAGCGGATGCTGGAAAAGCTGCAAAAAAAGACAGCAAGAGGATGATAGCGGATTTTGTCATTTGATGATAGCTAAAAACCATAAAATTCAGGTGTTCTCAAAGTTACGGAATAAGTAAGATATGTATTTAGAATGTTGCCAAAAGGTGACAAAAGAAAAGAACGCTAAACTTCGCATTTTATTATAAAGTGAGTAGGCCAGAATGCATAGATTTTACGGACGTTTTACCTGAAAGCTTGACTTTTTAAAAAGAATGCTCTAACATTGTAACACTTTTAGGTTAATCAACCCAATTCGTAGCAAATATTTTTTCTTAGATTATGAAAAGAACACACATTAGTGCGGGCTTGCTGTGTATAGGGGCAGCGATGATATTATCGGCTTGCTCTACAAAGAAATACAGTGGATTATCCAGCTCTACCGGGTGGGAGTATAACAATTCCCGTCTTGGCGGTTTCAGTTACAGGGACTATCCGGGCATGCAAACAGGTCCGGGCCTTACATTCGTAGAGGGTGGCCGTTTTACAATGGGACAAACAGAACAGGATCTATCAACTGTAGAGCGTAATAATATACCTCGTACTGTGTCTGTTTCCTCTTTCTACATGGATGAGACCGAGGTGTCAAACGTACACTACCGTGAATATGTATACTGGATAGCTCGTGCATATGGTAATGACTATCCTAACCTGGTGAGGGATGCAAAGCCTGATACTGCCAGCTGGCGCCAGGCACTTGCTTATAACGAACCCTTGGTTCAATACTATTACTCACATGCGGCATATGCGCATTATCCTGTGGTAGGCGTTAACTGGTACCAGGCAAGAGATTTTGCTAAATGGCGCAGTGACAGGGTGAATGAAATGATCCTTATCCGCCTTGGCCTGCTGAAACCAAACGCCAACCAGAGCGGTGAAGACGTTTTTACTACAGAAACTTATGTAAATGGTCAATATGATGGTACGCCGGGTAAATACCGCGTATCTGACCTGGACCCGAACAGTGGTGGTAAGCGCAATGCGAACTATGCTGACGGCTTCCTGTTGCCCAACTACCGCCTTCCAACAGAGGCAGAGTGGGAATACGCTGCCCTTGGCCTGGTAGGTAACAATCCTGAGCCAGCGACTAAGCGTCGCCGTGGTGAGGAAGTAATAACAGACAGAAATGTTTATCCGTGGTCTGCAAAAGAAGGTACACGCTACGGCCTTCGCAACGAATACCAGGGTGAATTCCTTGACAACTTTAAGAGGGGTATGGGTGATCAAATGGGTGTTGCCGGTGGCCTGAACGATAATGCCGACATCCCTGCAGAAGTTTACTCGTACAAACCAAATGCATTCGGCCTGTATCATATGGCGGGTAACGTGAGTGAGTGGGTACTGGATACGTACCGTCCTAACTCACCGCAAGATGTGGCAGACTTCCGTCCTTTCCGCGGAAACCAGTTTGAAACTTACAGGCGTATTGCTGAAGATAACAGCCTGGAAGAAAAAGATAGCCTTGGCCGCCTGACTACCCGTCCGATGACTCCTGAAGAAATGGCTGAAGAACAAAGAATTCAACTGAGGAACTACGACCTCCGCGCCGCGGCTGATGGTGACAGTACGTCAGGATACGCTTATAAGTATGGTGAAAACACACTGGTAAGCGATGATGCTAAAGTGGTAAAAGGTGGATCATGGGCTGACCGTGCTTACTGGATGTCACCAGGTACCCGTCGTTACCTGCAAGCTTCACAGTCTAGCTCCACTGTTGGTTTCCGTTGCGTGATGGATCGCCTTGGCAGCCCGAACG
>DASPNB010000055.1:0-2083 GCA_035626755.1 Flavipsychrobacter sp. | reverse complement strand
GATGTTGGTGGTATCGGGGAGATAGATATAGTCTACCCTTTCACATCCCTGGGTAAAGGAGCCGGCAATAATATTGTCGACAGTAGCGGACAGCAGGTTGTTTACCGAGTCGGAAACAGCATATAGCTTGTCGAACTCATTATCGGCAGGGAAGCCATCGGCACAGTTCTTAAACCCTACGCCAGTGATCAGTAAAAAACGGAAGCGAGGGTCAGGCGCTTTGTTGCGCAGCGACATGTTCACCATCGTCGATCCGGGACCTTCTTTGTATTGGGCCATGTACACTTCCCAATGATCGCCATCTTCCTGACATAGGGCAGCTATAGAAATAAATGTCAGAAAACACAGGAATACCAGATTTTTCATGCAGTTGGTTTGGAAGAGGTAAAATAAGAAATAGTTTCCAGCTCTTCAAGTTCCCTGCACTCGTTTCACTTTCTGCCTTCCAACTTTGTATAGCTTAAAAGAACCTTCCTTCCTTTTCTAATTTCCGATAAGGCCTGGCAAAGAAATCACTCACTGCCCTATTGAACTGATCCCTGTAAACGATAGGAACGGAGTGCCCGCTATTGGGTAAGATCCATAAGTATGACTGCGGTATCGACCGTGCTATCAGCATGGTGTGCTCTGGCTTTATCACGTCATGGTCGCCACCCATCACCATCACAGGTACGCTTATCTTTTGCAAGGACGATGTAGCAATACGTGGTTCTTCCACCAGTAGGCGCAGTAGCTTGAAGGCAGTTTGCTCCTGTGCTGTCCTGGTGTCTTTACTTTTAAGGCTTTGATAAGGAGGCCTTACCATCTGCACCACTTCATGATATACGGCTGTTGTATCGGGCCAGAGGTTGGCACCCGTAATGGCCAGCTTCTTCACCTTCTTCGGGTGGCGCATGGCCAACAACAAGGCATTGATACCACCATCGCTCCACCCTATCACATAAACAGAGTCGATCTTCATGGCATCCAACAAAGCCGCATAATCATCGGCCATCATTTCATAAGAAAGAGAGTCGCCTGCATCTGCCGTCTTTCCATGTGCCCTGCTGTCGGCTACAATGACCTTGTATTGTTGGGAGAAATAAGGAAGCTGGTGCACGAAGTGAGTGATGGAGCCACCGTTACCATGGATCAACAATAAGGGTTGTCCTTTGCCGTAGCTCTCTGCATACATGTTAATGCCGCGAAGGTGATAGTATTTACCGGTTGCCTTGTTATTCCCATACGGGATGCCCGTGCGGTTCTTTGTCAGGCTGTCGAAGGTCTTTGCCAGATCATCCTGTGCAAGTGCAGTAAGAGCGCAGAAGAAAATAAGGAGAGCCAGGGATAGCTTTCTCATGGCAGACTGTTTCTACTAAGATAAAAACAATCTATGGTAGTCGGCTGTGTTATAGAACAGAAAGAAGAACGCGCAGAGGTAAAGTATGGCTGCACCAGGCTATTTGACCAGCACCGTTTCGTCTACTACTTCTCCTCTTTCCTGTATGGTCATTTTAGCAGGCTGGCCTTTTGAGGCTTTGATGAATTCAAAGGTCAGGTCCCGGTCCTTTACAAAGAACCGCTGCTTCGTTTCAGGATATAAGATAAAGCGCTTGTTCCCCGAGATAACCACCAGTTGATTCTTCTCCACCTCCACGATAGAAGACCCTGTTTTGGCACCCCTGTATTCACCAACGTATAACTTCAATAGGGCTGGCTGTAAGGTTATCTCTTTGCGTTGATTGGTATAAGTTGCCGGTTTGTGGTCGTAGCTTAAAATTCGGCTCATCCTCCACTCACCATCTTTCAGTAGCCACAGTTGAGCAAACCTGGCATGGCCGTCCAGGAACTCTTTCTTTCCTTTTTCCAGTACATAAAAAACATGCTCGCCAGAGATGATGGCACCATAGGTGGTATCGCCCTTCATCATGGGAAACACATTCACCGTTCCTTTTACAGCCTCTCTTCTAAGTCTGAAGTTCTCATTACCACATAGACCCTTTGCCAGGCTTTGGCGAAAGGCCTCCTTGCCCTGTGTAATACCTCCCTTATCATGATAAAACTCCAGGTCATCGGTAAAGTAGGCCAGCATGCCTTCCACATC
>DASPNB010000054.1:0-3807 GCA_035626755.1 Flavipsychrobacter sp. | reverse complement strand
TATTCTCTTTAGTAGTTTAAACCCGTCTCCCCCCGGCATATTTATATCTAGAAATACCAGATGCGGAGCACATAAATCTATTTTTTGGTGTGCTTCATCAATAGATGTGGCCTCACCAACTACCACGACGCTCGGACAATACTCTAAAAGGAAATTTCGAAGCGTGCTGATACTGTCAGGTTCATCGTCTACTATAAGTGTTTTTAACTTGTCCATTATTCATGATTTTTAATTGTAGGAATAGTGATTTCCACTATGGCACCGCTGTCATAACTAGTGTCCTTATGTATCACATTGACGTTAATTGATGTGTTGTACAGGAGGTTCATAGTCTCAATTCTGCCTGATGTTATGTCCATCCCCATTGGTTTGTGGACCGGCCTTGTTCTTTGCTCAATGACGGCAGCCTGTCTGAACCCTACGCCGTTGTCTTCTACGACACATAATAAGCACTTCCCCAGGCTCGAAAATCTTACAATAAGATTCCCTCGTCTTTCGCGCAAATGTCTTAAACCGTGATTAATGGCGTTTTCAACAAACGGCTGTATCAGCATAGCTGGTATCTTCGTGTGTTCTACATTGATATTTTCAGATACAAGTATTTCAAAGTCAAAAGTATCTTTGAAACGCATTTTCTCTAGTTCTATGTACGTGCGCAGCATACTCACTTCTTCAGGCAGGTTTATCCAGTTATCTTTAGAATATGCAAGTGTACGGCGTATTAGATTGGCAAACATCGTCATGTATCGGTTAGCATTTCGCTCGTCGTTCATGTTGTAGTAGTTTTGTATTGCATTCAAAGCATTGAAAATAAAGTGAGGATTAATCTGGGCCCTCAGCGCCTGCATTTCCAGCTTTGCCATCTTTTTATTCAACTCTGTTTTTGTACGTTCTGTTTTTCTTATAGTATTTACTCTCCGCCTTACATATGTATATATAAGTAATGCCACAACGGAAAGGACCAATAGTAAAAACCATTCTTCTAACCAGAAAGGTTGGCTGATAGTGACCGATAATCTTGCCGGTTCGCTGTTCCATATTTCGTTGGCACCTTTTGCCCACACTTTAAACACATAGTTGCCGGGGCTAACAGCGCTGAGATTTACCGAAGTTAGTTTCGTGATGATGGTATCTGAGTCCCCGCCTTCCAGTATATATCGGTATGTTACGTTTCGCCCATCCTGAAATGCCAGTGCAGTATAGTTTATGGTCAGGTCCCGTTGTTTGTAAGAGAGTCTTATGTCCGCAGGACTGACAATAGCAGTATCTTTGAGTGTTACCGAGGTAATATATACCTTCAATGACCTTTGGGGTTTCTTCTGTTTTAAATCCAACTCTACAATGCCATCCTCATAGCTAACATATAGCTTGTGATTATGAATCGCAAAGTCTGTTACATTGCTTTCGGCAAGTCCGTTGGAGAGATGACAGTGTTCGACATTATATCTATTGTCTTTTTGCAGTAGCCTGTCTATCCCACCGTTAGTCAGTAACCAGATATTATGTTCATCATCTAAAAAAATTCTTCTGCAAATATTACTGCTCAATCCTGTCTGCTCATCTATATGCTGCATCGTTTTTCCGTTCCATGCGAATACGCCTGCCTGGTGGGTGAGAAATATAACATCGCCGTTTTGCGCTATCTCTATATCCGTTATGCGGCTTGTGGAGAGCAGTGCATTCGTCGCCAATTTTTCTATTGCCTCATTTTGTTTTTTTCGGTATACGCCTTGCAGCGTACCCAGCCATATTACCGAGTCCCTTCCCGCGATAGCGGTAGTACGTTCTTTCCATATTTGTTGCAATGGTCTTCCATTACCGTCTATTATGGATGCCCCATGTACACCCGCCAAAAACAGTTTTTTGTCATGTCTATATATATCCTTTACAGCGTCAATCAAGGGATACGGTTTAAAATTTCTGACAGAATTACCTGCAATATCTAAGCAGTATGTACCATAGTCAGTACCAATGATAATCTTAGCGCCGGATATGGGTATCGCTTTCTTTATCCTGTCCTTAATGCGCAGTCCCGGCAATGCAAAAAACCGTGTCCTGTCCTTGTCAAACACTTGTACCCCTTTACCATCATAGCCGGCTACCAGCGTTCCTGTCGAAAGTATTGTTATGGTTCCAGGCGTACCATTTTTAGTTTTGTATACCGGTGGTTGGGAAGCAGAAAGAAAATAGATGCCGTGACTCAAAGTAGTGAACCAGAAATTCCCTTCTGTGTCCTTCTTTATCATATTTACAGGCAAATCCTTTAGCAATATGTTTTGTGTATCTACATGGCCAGTGGTGGTGATATATGGTAGCACACCCTTGTCCGTTGCCAGCAACAGAGTTGAGTCGTTTTGTACAGCAAACTGGTAAACAACGGCGAACGGGAAATCTTGACTGTTTACTATGTAAACGGTATCTGTATTGTACAACGCTTTACTTAGAAAAAATCTTCCTTTTTGTACATGAAATAAATACAGGAAGCCATCCTTGTAAAATGCCCGTTTGCACTGTGAAATAATAGTATGCACCTTCCCGTTTTTTATCAGGCATACGTAGTTGTGCATAAAAAACAAATCTTCATAATCCGAATGTAGGAGGTGTTCGCTCTCGACTACATTGAAATAAGAATATGCCTTCAGCTTCCCTGCCGGATCAGCTATACCCTTCAAGAGTATGTGCGGAGGTATACCCGCATTAAACCGAAGCTTTTGAAGCAGGGAATCTTGCTCTATTACCCGGCAAACGAAATTGTTAGATGCGTTAAAGATTTGCCCCTTGTGAATAAAAGAAGTTCTTGCATTGTAAGAACTTATCCATATTCTTCCATGCCCATCTTCCTTTAGGGCAAAGACCTCGTTGTCCGGCAGACCATCGCGTGTTGTATAGTTTTGGAAGAAGTTGCCGTCAAAGCGACTTATTCCCTGATCGGTAGCAAACCATAGAAAGCCTTCGCTATCCTGCAATACAGTATATATGGTATTGCTTGCAAGCCCGTCCTTAACGGTGTACTGGCGTGGCACCAAAACTTGCCCATTTAGATAGGTTGAGAAAAGGCTGCAGACCGCCATTAATAATAAATGTATAATAGTTTTCAAGTGACCTGTATGATAAATACAGCCAATATAAAACATTCAGGCAAATACATCTATATTGGCGTGGTTAAAAATGTTATTGCACGTACTCAGTTATTCAATATCGCTACTCAATTGATAAATCGGGTTGGTGGATAAAAACTGGTGTAAATTTATTCCCTATAAAAAAAACTGCTTTCGTGAAGCAGCTTTCTTATACACAGTTTGGACGTATTTTTATTGTCTTATAAATCCCTTTGTTATTACCTCGCCTTTGTCTTTGTGCATGAATATGAAGTACTTCCCCGGTGCGTACTCCCTTACAGAAATAGTATTTTTTGCCTGGCTGATAGTGCCTGCTCCAACTGTTTGCCCCTGTGCATTGATGATTGTATAGTCCACTTCTGCTTGTATGTTGCTTAAGGTAATATTTACGTGGTCTGTGGCTACTGTTGGATAACAGGTAATGTCTTCTTTACCCGTAGCTGCGACAGTACGGGTAGTGTATATATTGCCTTCTTTACAGTTCACCTTTATGCGATAGAACCTTGCGTCTTCTTTCAACTCGTCATCGTACCGGTAAGTAAACGGTTCTGCATATGCCGGGAAATTTGACACAGAGGTAAAGACGTTGCCATCCGTGCTTTTTTGTAACTCAAATGTGTATTTACCAGGATCTGCAGCATTGCCGATCCAGCCTATATTGATACGCCCGTGGTGTTGTTCTATCGTT
>DASPNB010000053.1:0-5359 GCA_035626755.1 Flavipsychrobacter sp. | reverse complement strand
ACAATGGTGGCGAGAGTTCTATGGTCGTAGATACTACTCTGTTATTTTCGATACGTAATGGAGTGTCCTGCGGCACTTTTGTTCTGCCGGATACAAGTTTTCCAGTCTCTGTCAAAGAGAATTTTTCTTCCGCCAGGGTTTTCAAAGTGTTTCCTAATCCCGCATATGACCAATTGACAATTGAGTCTTCATTCAGTGACTACCAATTATCACTGATCAACGCACTTGGACAGATCGCTTATAAAAAAGGCAGTTGTAGCGACAGGACAACAGTTGATGTTAGCGGCTTTGTTCCAGGAGTGTATCATCTAAAACTTGAAAACGGCACAGGAGAAGTGGTAAACCGAAAGATCATCATTCAACACTAGGCCATGAAAAGAACATTACTCTTGCTTGTTTTGCTTGCGTTTACCGTTAGTGGTAGTGCGCAAAACTGGAATCCGTTTACTCCGGGAGTAAATCAATATTTCTTTAACGGAGATGGTTATGTACGCGGTATGCGAATTGACTCGGTCACTAGCTTGGGTAACGATTTGGTTTATCATCCTTACCGGACACCGAGGGGGTGGTGGTTTGACCATACACCGCTAGACACAACCAAAGGAAGTTGGCTTGGCGGCAATGTCATCAAAAAAAGTGACGGGACATTTTTGTTTGATAACAGATGGGGTGACACTGTAGTGATAAAGACCAAGGCTTCTGTGGGGGAACAGTGGTTGTTTTATTCCTATTCTTCCCAGCGCCAGTATATCGCAACGGTCACAGAAACAGACACTATGTCATTCATTGGATTGACAGATTCCGTAAAGCACATCATCATCACTTCGCATAACGGAATGAACATTGATACGTCGGATATACTAAATGGCTATGAAATAATTTTAAGCAAGCACAATGGCTTTGTGCAGGTATTCGACCTTTACCTTTTTCCCTATCATCCACACGATACGATATATCAGATGGGCTTTGATTACTTTCTTGATATGTATACGCCGCCAACAAGCCAGCAACATTCTATATTTACGCGGTGCGACTTTAACTATCCACAAGACGGACAAGCAATTAGAAATATCGGTGATGAATATGAGTATATCGAGTGTTTTATAGGTGGCACCAATAATTGTTATCATCCGCACAGCTATAGCTATTATATAGTTGATAATGTCTTGCCGGTAATAGGCACTGGCTGGTCAGCTATCCGTGATTGGTCAAGCCAATGGCCGAATTATCTCTACGATGTTAACAATTTTATTCAGGACACGATACCCAATAACGGATACGCCTGGTTTTTTTACCCTTACGTAACGGCGATACGAATGCCGGAAGAGAGTAACGAAGCTTATCATTGGTATTATTATCCAAATGATACAAGTTATTGTCACGTCGGCCCCCGATGCCGGTTTACCGAATGTTACATTGTCTATGCAAGTTTTTTTTCTCCACCTGTGGTCAATTTTTTTGAGGCCGGCGGAGCTGATATCAATTTTAAAAAGGATCTGGGTCTGGTAAGTGGAAAAATGTGGGCAGGAGGTGACCCCAATCACAATGAAAAAACTCTGATATACTATAAGCGAAGTGGAGTAGAGTGCGGAGGATATGTGTTCCCCGACACCTCTCTGCCCGTCGTTAATTCAGTTGGTCTGCTAAGCGGCGAACCGGTATTCAAGGTCTATCCCAACCCCACCACAGACCAATTAAATATTGAAAGTTCGCAAGGCGGCTATAGGCTCAGTTTATTCAATGCATTGGGGCAGCTTGTATATGTAGACATGAAGTGTGATCCAAAGCATTCCATCGATGTTGCCGGCTTTGCTCCGGGAATGTATCATTTAAAGTTAGAAACGGCGGGTCATGAGGTGGTTAACCGGAAGGTATTGATACAATAAAAAACGCAAGGCCTGAGCCTTGCGTTTTTTATTAGCTAGTTTGCTTATGATGCGTACTGACGGCATAGAGCCGTGCAGACGCTATGTGTTTTTGCTTAATCGTCTAATTTCAACACCGCTAAGAAAGCCTCCTGTGGCACATCTACGCTACCTATCTGGCGCATACGCTTCTTACCTTCTTTTTGCTTTTCGAGGAGCTTACGTTTACGGCTGATATCACCACCGTAACATTTGGCGGTTACGTCCTTGCGCATGGCGGAGATGGTCTCGCGTGCGACGATCTTGGCGCCAACGGCTGCCTGTATGGCGATCATGAATTGCTGGCGTGGCAGGAGTTCTTTTAGTTTGGCGCAGAGCTTGCGACCGAAGTCCTGTGTGCGGCTGCGGTGAATGAGGGCACTCAGTGCATCCACATTGTCACCATTCAGCAGTATATCCATCTTTACTATCTCGCTCTCGCGGTAGTCGATAGGATGGTAATCGAAAGAGGCATAACCACGGGTAGAGGACTTTAGTTTATCGTAGAAGTCGAATACTATTTCGGTCAGCGGCATTTCGAATATCAGCTCAACTCGGGTAGGAGTGAGATAGTGTTGGTTGATGAGGATACCACGCTTGCCGAGGCAAAGGCTCATGATGTTGCCTATGTAGTCGGGCAGGGTGATTATCTGTGCACGGATGAATGGTTCTTCAATACGGTCGAGGTGTGTAGGGTTAGGCATTTCACTCGGGTTGTTCACCGTTATTGCTTTTTGCTTATCACGGGTCATGTAGGCTTTGAAGCTTACGTTCGGCACGGTAGTGATCACGGTCTGGTTGAACTCACGTTCCAGGCGCTCCTGTATGATCTCCATGTGGAGCATGCCGAGGAACCCACAACGGAAACCAAAGCCAAGGGCCTGCGATGTTTCAGGTTCAAAGCTGAGTGAGGCATCGTTCAGCTGGAGCTTTTCCATGCAGTCGCGCAGCTCTTCAAAATCATCGGTCTCCACCGGGAAGATACCGGCGAACACCATCGGTTTTACTTCCTCAAAACCCTTCACCACTTCCTGTGTAGGGTTCACCACCGTAGTGATGGTATCACCCACCTTTACTTCCTTAGCATTCTTGATGCCGGTAATGATATAGCCCACATCGCCAGCTGAAACGCTTTTTTGCGGAGCAAGTCCCAGCTTTAAGATCCCTACTTCGTCTGCGAAGTACTCATTGTCAGTATGGTAGAATTTTACTTTCTCACCTTTTTTTATGGTACCATTCACCACGCGATAGTAGGCGATGATGCCACGGAAGGAGTTAAATACGCTATCAAATATCAGCGCTTGCAAAGGAGCATCGGGGTTTCCTTTGGGAGCGGGTATACGAGCAATGATAGCATCCATGATATCCTGTATGCCAATGCCTGATTTGCCGCTGGCATGGATTATCTCTTCCGGCTTGCAGCCTATGAGGTCCACTATCTGGTCGGTCACCTCCGGTATCATGGCACCTTCCATGTCAATTTTATTGATGACAGGGATGATCTCCAGGTCGTTATCAAGGGCCAGGTAGAGGTTGGATATCGTTTGCGCCTGTATTCCCTGCGAGGCATCTACCAGCAGCAGGGCCCCTTCGCAGGCGGCCAGGGCACGCGAGACCTCGTATGAAAAGTCAACGTGGCCGGGAGTATCTATCAGGTTCAGTTTGTATTTCTGCCCATTGTGCTCATAGTCCATCTGGATGGCATGGCTCTTGATGGTGATGCCTTTCTCACGTTCCAGGTCCATATCATCCAGTACCTGCGCCTGCATGTCCCGGTCGGAGATCGTTTTAGTGAACTCGAGGAGACGGTCGGCCAGGGTAGATTTACCGTGGTCGATATGGGCTATGATACAGAAATTGCGAATGTTTTGCATATATGCTTAAAAGACTGGCAAAGGTACGTTATAAATAGCTCAATTGCGTAGTTCTCAGTTGCTCAATTAGCAGCCCATATCCAACATAAAACGTATTTGTGACAGGCTTTTTACACAACCTTCAGTCGCCAGGTCTCATGTATCTTTGGGGGCGCTGGAGAATGTATCAACATTTCCAGGGAAAGTATCTTCAAAAGATACCGGAGCGATCGTAAGGAAAAGTAGTTGGGTCCGGCAGTCTTATCTATTTCAAACCCGGCTTCGGTAAAGAATTCCTTTGCTTTGTTAAAATCGTCAAATTTCTTTTCTTCTACCCGTTCCTCAGCAATAAGCCTGTTGAGCTCGTCATCAGCGCTTTGAGCAAATTTTGCCATTTCATTCTTTACATATACATCGGCGGTTATCCAGTAACCTCCGCGCTCTTTCAAAATATCGTGTATCGTCTTGCAAAGCTGTTTTTTTTCGTGTTCGCCAAGATACATAAGCAGGCCTTCATTAATAATGGCGATAGGACCAGCCTCGAATCTCTGAACGATCCGGCGAAACTCTTTCCCGTCCAGGGCGTTCATTGGCAGCAATTCCAGTTTGCTATTCTCTTTTGCTGTACCGTTCAGTTCTTTCAACAGTTTTTTCTTTGTTGTTATTATGTCTGGCAAGTCCGTATCTATATAGTGGAGGTTTTCCATTTTGCCGGTCATTTCCAATCCGCGAAAGGAAAAGCCGGATGATAATTCGAGTATATTCCGGATATCCAGTTTTTCCAGTAGCCGATCGATGGTATTATACCTTTCTTCGAAATGCATCATCCGCATCCAGAATTTTGAATCTTTGTTGGCAAGGTCCGGTTCATACTTTTCGGGTTTCATTATCAATTCCGCGGCTTGCCGCGCATAGGGGATCGGGGTGCTACCTTTCATCATCAACAGCATCCTGGCTGAAGGACTTATGTTACTGTAATCACGTTCCATATCAGCTGCAATTTGTTGTCCTTTTCGTTTTATTGATGACATTATCAGGCCATCCGCTGGCACGGTTTTGTACCTGTACTGATGAGAAAGGAAACGAACTTAAAGACAGGCATATGAAAAAGACAACAATATTCGTTCTAATGGCAATGCTGGTAACCTTGAGCAGTTGCGAGCTGATAGGAGATATTTTTAAGGCGGGTGTATGGGCCGGTGTACTAATGGTGGTGGGTGTGATAGCACTTGTATTTTTCCTTATCTCCCGGTTGTTCGGCGGCGGTAAATAATTATTCATTATAAAAACTAAAAAACAAGGACTATGAACAGGTTTCTGACAGGGGCATTACTTGGCCTGGTAGCGGGACTATTGATTGCTCCGCAAAAAGGCGAAGATTTGAGAGAAGACATCGTTGATGCTGCCGACAGGTGGAAGGATAAATTTAATCGCATGGTAGGCCGGGCTGAAACAAACCTGGAGGACCTGAAAGGTTTACTTGACCGCGAGGTTGATGGATTGAGTGAAGATGTGCGTCACCGTATCCTTACAATTATCGACGAGGCAGAAGAAATGGCTTACAATGCAAAGACCCAGCTGAGCGGGGGAATAGCGTAATTA
>DASPNB010000052.1:0-2247 GCA_035626755.1 Flavipsychrobacter sp. | reverse complement strand
ATGATATCGCCAATATGCAATCCCATGCGTACAGGTACAGGCGGTTCGTGCCGGAAGGCAGTCTGCATAGCCAAAGAACAGGCTACCGCGTTGACAGCACTTGGGAAAATACTTAAAGTACCATCACCATAAAACTGTATTACCCGGCCATTATACCGCTGGTGCTCGCGCTGGATGATTTCCCTGTGCCTGTTTTTCCATAGCATGGCCTGCTGTTCATCTTCCTGCATCGTGGCAGTGTACCCTTCTATATCAGTGAACATTATGGCGGCTAATTGGCGTTGTTGGGGCATCGCAGGTTAGTTTCATCGTATTAAATTTACTTTCTATTTATACAATAACCTACTAATTGTTTTTTGCGGGAAGATGACAGGCTAGCTAATACAACGTCCTACCTGACAGGAACATGTGCTTCCAATATGGAAAACAATAGGGCAACCTGACACACCAGGTCGAAATGACGCCTATCATAAATTAGAGAATCTACGTATATATAAGTAAAAACCAGTACCTGTATTTCCATTTTCTCCTTATACAGATATTATTATTCTTTGATATTAATCATTTTAACAATGAACGGTTGTATATGCAACGGTTGTTTAATTAACTTGCCCTCTTATACAACTACATCTAAATCTATAAAAACGAAAAAAACAGGATCTACAATGAGCAACACTACGAAAGCGGAAGCACTCGATATTCAATCAGTACAACTGAAGAAAGCTGCACTTTTTTTCCGTGCCATCAATCACAAGCTTCGCCAGGATATTTTGAAGCTAGTTCATAAGAATGAAAGAATGGATGTAACCAACATTTATGTGAAGCTGAAAATTGAACAATCAGTTGCCTCGCAGCACCTGGCTATTTTAAGACGTGCCAACCTGGTACTGACGGAAAGAGCAGGAAAGCAGATCTTTTATGCGGTTAACTACCAGCAGATAAAGCAGCTGCATAGCATTGCCCAGCAACTGAATGGTGAATAACTCTATTTCTTTACCCTAAGAATGCTACCGGATCATATAAGCAGTTTTATTACTGAGGATTGAATTTCTTTGTAATAAAATGAGAAAGAAGCTTTTATTTATGTAATGTGTTTTATATATTTAAGATAGTTTCTCAAAATTGATCTTAGTTTAAGTGATTACCGCCGCTGTTTTTACAGCGGCGTTTTTTATTCGTGAGAGACATGTTTTGATGCGTACCAGTTAGCTATGCCTACCTACTTCTTTAACTGAGCGCTGTGAAAGCAACCTGACTTCAACTGCAACACTGATGCAGTTTTAAATTTGCAACTGATATTACGCACTAATATTTTTGCCCTGTGAAACGGTTCTTCGCTTTTCTTCTTCTCGTACTAGTTAGTGCTGCGGCCATTACGCCTTGTTGTGTGTATGATGATTGTGCCACAGAAGCCAGTTCGGCTCAACAGGAAGAACAGGAAACGGAAGCCGACTGCTCTCCTTTCTTTGCCTGCTCTGGTTGTGCAGGGTTTGTTGAAACGACTAAACCGATTCAGGTAGAAGGCCTGTTATTACTGCCAGCCATGCACTACGAACAGGTGTACAAGCACCAGGCGCAATGTGTTTACAGTTCCTTCTGGCAGCCACCCCGCCTTGCCTAAGGACTAACCAGAAGAAGACATATTTATCATTACCATTTAAGAGAACAACCATGAAATACCTGTTGACAGGACTTATACTGTGCTGCACCTTCCTATCGCTACAAGCACAGCACCTATTTAAAGCCTCTATACAGAACGATGAACAAGAACCGCTAGCCGGGGCCACTATTACCTGGAAAGAAGGCAAGTTATCTGCCGCTGCAGACAGCACCGGTACTGTTACCTTAACCGGCATTGCCAGTGGCGTGCAAACATTTACCATCACTCATATTGGATATCAAGAAAAGACACTGTCGTACACTTTCCCTTTGCCTGCCGGTACCACCATCCTTATCCTACTGGAAGAAGAGGAGGAAGAACACGAAGAAGAAGTGATCGTGAGGGCTACACGTACCAGCCGCACCATTGCCAACACGCCGACACGTATTGAGGTAATATCGGGAGAAGAACTGGAGGAGAAGGGAAACATGAAGCCGGGAGATATTCGCATGCTACTTAGTGAGAGCACGGGCATACAAACCCAACAAACCTCCGCGACCTCCTACAATGCGGGCATACGCATACAGGGGCTGGATGGCCGCTATACTCAACTTCTTCGCGATGGCTATCCCTTGTATGCAGGATTT
>DASPNB010000051.1:0-2371 GCA_035626755.1 Flavipsychrobacter sp. | reverse complement strand
CTTATTTGTGGATCTGACCTGCATTTATACCACGGGATTGTGCCGGATACTCGTGTAGGGATGACATTTGGTCACGAGTTTACAGGAATAGTAGAAGAGATAGGATCGGATGTACAGAATTTAAAGGTTGGCGACCATGTGCTGGTACCTTTCAATATTGCCTGCGGTTCCTGCCCGTTCTGCAAACAGGAATTATTTGGTAACTGCCATGAATCGAACACACAAGCCACTGCTGTATCAGGCATATTTGGCTATTCACATACAGCCGGCGGTTATGATGGAGGCCAGGCTGAATATGTAAGGGTACCTTATGCAGATATAGGTCCCACGATTATTCCGGAAGGAATGGACCTGGATGACGCTGTTATGCTTACAGACGTAACACCGACCGGTTACCAGGCAGCAGAGATGGCGGGTATACAAAAAGGTGATACAGTGGTGGTGTTTGGCGCAGGCCCGATTGGGATTATGGCGGCCCGCTGCGCCTGGCTGTTTGGCGCCGGAAGGGTGATCATCATTGACCACCTGGACTATCGATTAGAGTTTGCCAAAAGTTACTCGTATTGCGAAGCTTACAATTTCAAAGAGATGGATGACCCCGTGGTGTTCCTGAAAAGAACGACCGGCTGGCTGGGTGCTGATGTTTGCATAGATGCTGTTGGAGGTGAGGCGGCAGGTAACCTGGTACAAACCTTATTAGGACGTAAGATGCTGATGACGGGAGGTTCAGCCACTGCTTTGCACTGGGCAATTAACTCCGTGAAAAAAGGTGGTATCATTTCTATTGTTGGAATCTATGGCCCCCTGGATGCGATGGTACCAATTGGAAACGTAGTTAACAAGGGATTGACGATCAGGGCCAACCAGGCATCGGTAAAACGCCTTCTTCCTAAACTGATAGACCATGTGATGGCCGGACGGCTAAATCCGAAGGGATTGATCTCGCACCGTATTCCACTGGAAGAAGTAGCAGAGGGTTATCACATCTTTTCAGCCAAGCGAGACAATTGTATTAAACCATTATTAATTCCCCCGAAAGCCTACGCGGCTTAAAACAGCATATTATGGAATACAGAATTGAACCGGCTACCATGCCAGAGTCAGATATGGACAGACAAATAGCCAACCTCTCAAAGGAGAACATACCCGGGTGGGGTATGGATGCAGACCCGGAGAATGACCCCACTTATCCCATGAAGCACCGAAATGGTGCCGATTACGAAAGGCTGAATTATGAAAAGCCAGAACAGCAGCCAGTAAATGTTGAATTACTTCAATCTATAGAGCGCCCTGGCGTAAGCCGTGTGTTTGGCACTTCCACTCCTCCTTCGGGATTGAGTGGTATGCTACGCAGGTATGCCTTCAAGCATAGCGAGTCGACCTATGCCCACTGGTTTCCGCTGGTGGTTGCTGACCGCATTAACGTGATAGAGGGGATCGTGGATGACATTAAGCATGGTCATTTTCCCAACCTCATAGCCGAACGCGGATGGGCAGCGGAATGGAAATACAACCAGAAAGAATTTATTCAGAACATTGCTATAACAACTGTTGTAGCTACAGCCGTGATAGTCTTGTTATTGAGTAATAAGAAGAAAAAGAAAAGCAGCTTTCACTTATAAGCATGTGGTTCTAAGCAGGAGGCCTTTATAGCAATTCTGATTGCTATAAAGGCCTTTTATTTTATAGGGATATCATCCATGTTCTCTTCCTGTGACCTTATGATTACCGGTCCTGATCCTTTTTTATGCAGAAAGCTTATTAAATAATGGTGGAAAACTTTTGTTAATGGAAATATAAAAAGGCAGTATACTTGTAAAACAAAGTCCGCTGTAGAAACAGCGGACGGTCTAACGATTGCTTGCTATATGAAATAAAGATGTAAGTCTTTTTTTATCTCGTCTCCGGTTGCCTGCTTACCACGATTGCTTGCTTTTGAACCCTTTGACACAGCTAAAATAGAATGGCGAACCTTACCGGCATGATCAAGTTTTATGCAGTAGCATGATGCCAAAAGAAATTATCAACCACTGAAATGCAGCACCAGCAAGCATTTCAGGCTTTTTTATTCATTATGTCCAAACGTTCTCAAGACATATTATTTCAGCTCATCCGATCGCTTGAGAAGGCAGAAAAGAGACATTTCAAGCTATTTATCAAGCGAAACTCCTCCAATGAAGACCTTAAGATCGTTCAGCTATTTGATGCCCTAGACAAGATGGATGAATACGACGAGCAGAAGCTACTAAAGAAGCTACCCTCTGTTCAGAAGACACAACTTTCCAATTTAAAAGCGCACTTATACAAGCAATTGCTGGCCAGCCTGCGGTTGCTGAAAAGTACGGATAGCCTGGACCTGCAACTGAACGAG
>DASPNB010000050.1:0-7923 GCA_035626755.1 Flavipsychrobacter sp. | reverse complement strand
GAACAAAGGCCAGAGCCACTACCTGGATATGGACTTTAACAAGGTAGACTTTGACGAGCCCGTAGATTTCCCTTTCAACATTCCCAGGAAATTTGAGGTGAACGGGGTTGTAGTAGACGATGAAAAGCCGGAGCCAAGAAGGCAGAGACGCCGTGACCGTTAGTGATCTTCTGTTACCGGAAGAGTAATAGAAACAGCACTTTCTTGTTGCAGTTCATAGGGCAGGCCTCCCATTACTGCTTCATTAATAGAGGTATCCCAACCCTTTCCGTATAGATAATAATGTCCCTTCTTAAGACCTCCGAAGGTCGCCACAGGAGAATTGTTCACTTGTACAACCTTTACCGAGTCGTCATATATGGTCGCTACACCGAGCGAATTATACTTAATGTAGATAGTGCAGCTGTCTATCTCAGAGCTATCATGCTTTGGTGTCACCTTAAGGGTTCCATTGCCCCCCTTGCCTGCAAGTTCCACTGGTGGCACGTCCTCTTCCGGTTTACAGGAAGGGAAAAGAACACTTGAAAAAATGGCTATTGAAAACAGGCGCTGAAAAAACATACACAGGGGTTCTGATGAAATAAGAGGATGAAGTTACAAAAGCGGAATTAAATGCCCTGAAGAGCGCATATATTGAGATATTTCCGATGGTTAAAGGCCCGGTTAGTTTTTATCGGTTTGTCGGTTAATTAATGCAAAAAAGCAGCAATTCCCTGCTTTTTCCTCTTCATAAACTCCCCAGTTCTGTTATTTTTGTGGCATATGAAGGTTGTAATTTTTGCCGGCGGCAGGGGAACCCGCATTTCCGAAGAATCCTCACTGCGTCCCAAGCCTATGATAGAGATAGGAGGAAAACCAATTCTCTGGCATATCATGAAAATATATGCTGCTTATGGGCACACTGAGTTTATCATCTGCCTGGGTTATAAAGGCTGGCAGATAAAAGAGTATTTCACTAATTACTTTATACATAACACCGACGTTACCGTCGATCTTTCCAATAATTCCATCCAGGTACACAATAATTATGCAGAACCTTTCAAGGTGTCGCTTATAGACACAGGTCTGGATACTATGACAGCAGGAAGGTTAAAGCGTGTGTTGCCTTATGTAGGTAATGAGCCCTTCATGCTCACCTACGGTGATGGAGTAAGTGACGTGAACATTGATGAACTGCTGGCCTTCCACAAAAAGAGCGGAAAGATATGCACCATGACTGCTATACAGGCGACCTCTCGTTTTGGTGTGATAAAGATGGAAGAAGATGGCACAATTGACAGCTTTGAAGAAAAGCCCGCCGACTCCGGCACCTGGATCAACGGCGGCTTCTTTGTAATAGAACCGGGAATAGCAAAATACCTTCCTGAGAATTCAGACGACATTATGTGGGAGCGCGATCCTATGGACAGCCTCGCTAAGGACAAGCAAATAGCAGCATACAGGCATCACGAATTCTGGAAGTGCATGGACACTTTGCGTGATAAGGAAGAACTGGAACATATGTGGCAAACAGAACCCCTCTGGAAAAAATGGTAAGTGCAGCATACTTAAAGAGCATATACAATGGCAAGCGCGTATTTGTAACAGGGCATACGGGCTTCAAAGGCTCGTGGCTGATACAGGTACTGCAATGGCTGGGAGCAGATGTAAAAGGATATTCTCTTGCTCCTGAAAAAGATTCTGACCTTTACAATGAGATAAAGGGCGATGATATCTGCTACTCATCTGTTATAGCCGATCTCCGCGATCCGCAGACACTGCATGGTGAAATGGTGCGGTTCGAGCCCCATTTTGTTTTCCACCTGGCGGCACAGGCACTCGTCCGCAGGAGTTATGATTACCCGCTTGATACCTTTATGGTAAACACCCAGGGCACGGCCAATGTGCTGGAAGCTATTCGCTTCATGAAGCACCCTTGCGTGGCTCTCATGATCACTACTGACAAGGTTTATGAAAACCCCGAGCGCGGCCAGGCTTTTAAAGAAGATGACAAGCTGGGCGGCTACGATCCATATTCGGCCTCCAAGGCTGCCGCGGAAATAGTGGTATCATCCTACCAGCGCTCATTCTTCAATCCCGATAACTATAGCCATCACGAAAAGGCTATAGCAGCGGTGCGTGCAGGTAACGTAATAGGCGGCGGCGACTTTTCTGATGACCGCATTATTCCCGATATAGCGAGAGCGCTTGAGTTTGACGAAACAGTAGGCCTGCGCAATCCCAATTCCACCCGTCCCTGGCAGCATGTGCTGGAGCCTCTTGGCGCCTATCTCTTACTGGCTGCTAAGATGAGCGAGGATCCCCTAAAGTATAGTTCTGCTTTCAATTTTGGTCCTGACCCCGGCGATGTATTGACCGTAGAAGACCTGACAAAAATATTCTTAGAGCGCTTTGGTAAAGGCGGCTATCAAATACTGGAGCACCAGCCTCTGATGCACGAAGCTAAACTGCTGGTTCTGGACAGCTCAAAAGCAGAGCAGATGCTGGGCTGGAAACCAAAACTGAACGCAAAGCAAGCCATTGAGATAACCGCAGACTGGTATGCCGACAGGACTAATACAGCCGCAGTAAAATGTCTTAGCCAAATTAAGAACTACTTCGGAGAAATATAAAGCAGATGTGGAACATTGAAGAATTGCCCCTAAAGGACGCTAAACTGATTACACTGCCTGCTTTCGCAGATGCACGCGGCACCTTTGTGAAGACCTTCCACGAAACTATTCTAAAGGAGGCGGGTACCAACTTCCAACTGAAGGAAAGCTATTTCTCAACTTCAATGATGGACGTTATCCGTGGCGTACACTTCCAGTTACCACCACATCATCATTCAAAGATCGTCTTCTGCCCCTTGGGGGCTATAGTGGATGTGATAGTAGACCTCCGCAAAAGTTCACCTACTTACGGTAAGCACTACGCCCACGAGCTCTCCGCAGAGAACCATTTGGCCTACTTCATTCCTGAAGGTTTTGCTCACGGTTTCAAAAGCCTCACAGACGGTGCCATCACCTACTATCTCGTTTCTTCAGAGTACTCACAGCAACATGATACCGGCATCCGCTATGATAGCATAGGTTATGACTGGGGCGTGGAGGCTCCAACAATATCTGACAGGGATCTTTCTTTTCTGAGAATGGAGGAATTTGATAGCCCTTTCTAAATGTCCTCCACCCTCATATACCAGGTTGTCACTTCCTTCATTGTGGGAGGTTGCTTTATTGCCTTACTCACTTTATTAGCTGAAAAAGCAAATGAGAAAGTAGCCGGAATCATCATGATGTTCCCCGCTACAATAGTATTGGGATATTTCTTTCTCGGCATCGCCACCTCAGCAGAAAAGGTCGCTGAGATAGTTCCGGCTACCCTGGCACCACTAGGAGTGGTGATTTTCTCTTCCGTAATCTATATCACTGTGGCTAAGGCATTTAGTTCTATACGTCGTCGTGTCCTGAGAAGTGTGGTTACGCTGGCTGCCAGCAGCGTCCTCTGGTTCATCCTCGTAGCGCCATTTGCTATATGGAAAATCAACAATCTTCTTTTAGGTACAATAGGCTATATCTTCTTCACCGTATCGGCTCACTACCTTCTGAATAAGCCTTCCCGAACCTGCGATCCCGTTTCGGTTTCATATTCACGGCTGCAAATTGCTCTGCGCGCCTTGTTCATGGGTACGGTCATTGCAATGGTGGTATTGATGGGCAAGCTGCTAGGCCCATTTTGGGGCGGTATATTCACCATGTATCCTGCCGTCACCTTTGTGGCGCTCACCACTTTTCAGTATTACTACCCCGCCGACCAGCTCTATACGTTTTTTAAAAGAGCCCCGCTGGGCTCTACGACTCTTTTTCTCTATGCTATTTCTTCTATGTTGCTATTTCCGCCACTTGGTACCGTTTTGGGAACCGTGATTTCTTACCTTATATCCCTGGTTTATTCGCTGGCACTCATTCGTGTCCAAAAGCGGTACATAAAATAGAGGCTCTTAGCCTAGGTTTGATTCGCTATCAGACCGTACCTATCCGCCCCATCACATATTCCACTATTTTATCGCACCTGTATAGGTGAAAGCTATAAACATTGTCTTTCACATAGCCGCCAAGATTATTTCTTAGCATACCTTTCGCCCTGTTCAGGCGCACCTTTACATTGCTTTCTTCAATATTCAGCGCTTCGGAGGTTTCCTTTACGGAGAGGTCTTCTATCTCTCTCATTATAAACACAAGCCGGTATTTTTCGGGTAATTCTGCGATGGCCGCTTCAAGTATGCCGCTCAATTCTTTGTTTGCCAAAATGTTCGCCGGGGTTTTCATCTGTATCGCATTATTTGTTTCTTCAATAGTGACAGGTAGCGATCTGTTCTTTCGCTTTTGCTCATAGCATTGGTTGAGCATTATTTTCGTGAGCCAGGTGCCGAAAGCGGCTCGCTGTTCAAATTGGGCGAGGTTTTCATAGGCTTTAATATAAGCCGTCTGCATGGCATCTTCTACCTCTGTCTCATTTCTTAAGATGGACATGCCTATCCGGTATAGCCGTTGGTTATACTTCCTGATAATTGGCTCAAAAGATCGTTTTTGCCCTTCCAGTATCTCTTTTATGAGCCTGCTATCGGAAATGCCTTCTTCAGCAATTTGGTTGATCATATTACTTAGATGGATAAAAAAGGAATTGGTTACATTTTTTTGCCTGTTTTTGTAACCTTTTCAAAAAAATGGGCTCTAACCTGTAAAAATCATTCAATATGGCATCTATACAGCAACTCCAAACCACATTAAAGCTCACTTACGGTCTTGTGCCGATTGTCGCAGGCCTCGACAAATTTACTAATCTGCTCACTAACTGGCCCGAATACCTCGGTAGCATGAAGGATATGGTCCCGTTCGGTCCGCAGGGCTTTATGTACGTCGTTGGCGTGATAGAGATCTTAGCCGGGCTCGTTGTCCTGCTCCGGCCTGCGATAGGCGCGTTCATTGTAATGGCCTGGCTCATATGTATTGCTCTGCAGCTCATTGTCAGCGGTCCGCATTATGATGTTGCAGTTCGTGACCTGGTTATGGCTGTCGGAGCCTATACATTGGGCCAATTGTCAAGGATGAATACAGCAAAATAGCATTGGAAGTATATAAAAGTAAAGGCCGCTGTGGAGCGGCCTTTTACTTTTATATTATTTGTCATTAGTGCGGTAACACCACCAGCTTCTCTGTCCTCAACACTTGTCCGGTCTTATCACTCAGCTTCACCTGGTAAGTGCCAGCCGGCAGCCTGCTGATATCTATAATGGCAGCATTGCTTACCTTCAATACTTTTCGTCCATCTATGCCATAGATAGCGGCACCCACCGCTATATGTGAGCTAACATTCAGCACAGTCGTCGCGGGGTTCGGGAATATTCTTATTTCCGTCTCACCTGCCGTACTCCTGATGCCGGTCGTCGTTGTATAATTGAATACTGCTGAAGTATCAGAGCAACGATTTGCATCCGTTACTATTACCTGGTAGTCGCCGGTATCTACCGCCGTATGCGGGTTGCCTGTTGCTCCATTGATGATAGTATCATTCACCAGCCACTGGTAGCTTACAAAGGTTCCTGTGCTCAAGATATTACCCGTTCCGTTGATCACAGGTACCGGAAGTGGATTTACCACCACGTTCAGTGTAGTCGCTGTACTTGTGCCGCAGGTATTCACAGCAGAGGCTGATATAGTACCGCCGCTTGTTCCGGCTATTACTGTGATAGTAGTTCCGGTAGAGGATCCCACTATAGTCCATCCTGTCGGCACCGTCCACGTATAGCTGTTGGCATTGTTCACCGCGGGTATAGTATAGGTATTGGTTGAACCATCGCATACCGTATCATCACCTGTTATGCCTGAAGGTGGAAATACTCCGGTACAGCTGCTCATACAGCGCACCGATGCACCGTATCCTCTCAGGGCGTCATCGCTGGGGTTGATGGCGCTTGCCTGTATGCTTGCACTCTTGGCATATGGCCCTGACGTAGTACTCGTCCAAACCTGTCCCACAGAACCAACATTGATAAACGTTCCTGATCCGCCATCTCGTGCTCCCGCGGCTGTCAGTTTCAGGTTAGAGGCAAAAGCCGTAGCAACGTTAGTAATATTCTCCACTGTTATCACGTTACCCAGTTCTGTTACAGAAGGCAGATGCCAGCCTGGCGCTATTGCGGCACATGGGTCGGTACCGTTTGTTGTTGAGGGAGGGTTATTGCTCCATGTATCCGTGCCTGTGCCACCGCCCCACCAGTCATTGGGGTTACTGCCAATCAGGAAGTTCATACTACCTGTCGGAATTCCCTGTGGGTTATTGGGGCTTATGGTACTAACATTAGCCGTAGGGCTGCTCGCCAATTGGTGTGCATCGTCCCATCGTCCCCACTGGAAGTAGTGACCGTGTGCCATTGCATCTGTAGCTGACGTAGCTATTTGAGATGAGCCCAAATTCTGCTGTAGCCATATCATGTTGTCTGCTCCGCGGACCGTAGTGTAAGTGACCGTGGCTCCCTGGTAAACAAAGGTTACCGTTCCAGTGTCCCCCACTGTAGTGCTGGGGTCGTTTTGTGCATTCGCTGTTGCGATCGTCGCCAGAAGTGCGCACGAAAGTAGTAGTCTTTTCATAATTGAGAATTTTTAAAGAGGGAAATATTAACTTCCCGGTTCTTATCCTTTTCTTAAAGTTATCGCATCTTTTTGTTAACAGGCTCACCCAGATAAGGGTAGTTCATAGTGAAAGATGTATTTACCTGCGGCTTGTATCTATCTGTTTATATTTCAATGAAATGCGCTTTGCTTTGACTGTATATTTACTATCCTTCCGGTGAATATTTTTTTCTCGGTCTTTCCGTAAAAAATAAAGTCAAAAGCCGGGAATATGGTTGCGATAGATGTGAGAGCAATCATGAGGGCGTAACCAACTAAGGTCGATACCTTGATGCATTGAATGGTTATAGCGGTGGTGAATTAGTCTTCCCTTCCTGGAAATATTTTTTAAGCTTCAGGAAGGGCTTCTCAAAATACTTGTAGGAGGTGAACGCACAAAGTACAGTAAGCAAAAAAGTGATGATGCTGAATACTATCGCACTCACAGGTTCATTGAGCGGGATGCCGTTATAGTCACATAGCTTTTTACAGGCTACAATAATGAATAAATGGTAGGCAAAGATGCCATAAGCCACTTTTCCCATCCTGCTAAAGACATTTCGTTCGGATATTTTGATATATGCATTTGGTGGAAATGTAAGTATAAGCAGGAAGCTGAATAGCAGGCCGAAGAGAATGGGCTTCATAATAAGCCCTACACCGTGTGCAAATATGGTGACCGTAGTCAATAGTATGATCACATACGAAGCCTGCAGCCATTTGGGGATGCTCTGTACCCAGTGCTCCAGTCTGGTACCGTATTTTATCAGCAGCCAGGCTGGTATCGATCCGTACGCGAAAATGTCAAGACAGCTGAAGATATCTGCCGGGTCAAGTTCATTCTGCACAAAAAAGATCCGGGTAACTATTCCAAGGACTATAGAGAGAACAATAAGTTTGGGAATATGCCGGGTTGGCAAAACGAGTAGCACTAATCCCCAGATGATATAGAAGTGCTCCTGTATACAGATAGACCACGTTCCTGCCAGCGCATATACGTCGGGCATGCTGTTCGTCAGTATCATTTTATAGTTTTCCAGGAAGAGTAATGATACCCATAGTTCCGCATCATAGCCGCTTGGGGTCGTTCTTATTTCAAGATATTTCAGGATAGGCGGGATAATATAGCAAAGAGCAACTACCAGGTAAAACAAAGGCCATATCCTGAGTGCGCGCCGGGCGAGAAAGTTCTTCAGGTTCAGTTTCCCTGTAAGCAGCCTTTCTTCCATTATGCCATAAGTGATCAGGAAACCGCTGAGCATAAAAAAGAAGT
>DASPNB010000049.1:0-2856 GCA_035626755.1 Flavipsychrobacter sp. | reverse complement strand
AGTTATATAATTTGGAGGGCAGATTTTTTGTTACTGCATTGTCGTAGCGCTTTTTCTTCCAGCCGCTCACCAGGTCAAAGCCCTCGGCGGTTACCATTCGGTATAATTCAGGAATTTCATCGGGACTGTCCTGCAGGTCGGCATCCATGGTTATTACCACATTGCCGGAAGCCGCCTTAAAACCTTCGTTCAGCGCTGCAGATTTCCCATAGTTGCGCTGAAAGCGGATGCCTTTAATAGCATTATTATGCGCGGCCAGCTCCACTACTACTTTCCAGCTATCATCGGTACTGCCGTCATCAACCATTATCACTTCATAAGAGTAGCCATGTTCAGAGCAAATTCGCTCTATCCATTCTGCCAGCTCAGGCAGCGACTCTTCCTCGTTGAACAAGGGCACTACTATGGAAATGTCTTTATGCATAGTGTTTGATAAGATTAGGCGTCAAATACAGGCTTTTTCTTTTTCACTATAGCTGCGCAGATAAAACCGAAGATGCTGTATATGATCAGGCCTTTAAAATAGCTAAGTAACATAGGGCCAGGTTTCTTGCTTTCTTCCAGGCGTTCGTCAAATTCGATTGCTGCTTCGTCTATAGATTCTGCAGGAGCCCCTACATTTTCCATAAAGGTCAGCGTTGTTTCCTTCAGTTTATCCATCACATCCGGATCAATATACTTGAAGTAGATAAAGGCGTATATGCTGCTGATCACCGATGAAATAAGGATAACGACGAATATGGCTGAGAAGGCTTCTTTAAAGCTGATATACCCACCCATCGCCTTCCTTTGCTGCACACCTGCTACGCAATAGAACACCAGGCTTAGTACAAAAGCAAGTATCCACACAGTCATATAAAGCCCGTAGGAATCTATCAGGAACATATGCTGCACTGTTGTTAAGATACAGGACAGAACACCTAAAATAATTCCCCAGCGCACCGGGATTGAAAATCGGTTGAAAGGCTGTGCAGGTACTGCACTTTCTGCTGCTTGATTTTCCATGATTTATTTATTTAAGTGTGATTGTTCATTATTTACAATACCCACGATCCTGCTATTGAAGATGGTGTCGATAAACGGATTGTTAGCCGAAAGAGATTGCACTTTCCTTTTTTCAAGCTTCCATTCGCCGCCGATGCTGAATATCGCCAGGTTTGCTTTGGCGTCCTTCCTTATCGTAGCGCTGTCAAGTCCGAATACCTGCTTCGGCTTTACAGCCAGTGCGTCAATTATTCTTTCCAGTGGTATCTTGTCGCCACATGCCTTATAAACTAACTGGAAGGTGATCTCCTGCACATTCATTCCTTCCGACGCATATTCAAATTCTTTTGCTTTCGCATCCCATTCCTGCGGGCGATGGTGAGAGGCGATGCAATCTATAGTTCCGTCTTTCAGTCCGGCTATTAAGGCCTGCCTGTCCGCCTCACTACGCAGTGGCGGACTTACTTTATAAAGACTATTGTAGGTATTGAGAGCCTCATCGTTCAGTGCCAAGTGGTAAGGGCTTACTGAACAACTGATATTCAGGCCCTCAGCTTTAGCTTTCCTGATCATTTCTACTCCTTCCTTGCTTGATACCCCCGTCACATGCAGCTTCGATCCTGTATAGCGCAGCAACTCTATGTCCCTGTGCAGCAGTATCGTTTCAGCCAGTGTCGGGATGCCTGCCATACCCAGCCTGGTAGAGGTAGGTCCCTCATGCATCAGCCCGCCTTCTGATAAGGGAGCGTCTGCCGGTATCTGAACTATGGTTCCGTCAAAGGCCTTCACATATTCCAGTGCCTTCAGCATCAGGTTGGCATTCTGCACCGGTTTCCATCCATCGGTAAAGGCTACCGCGCCGTTGCTGTGCATGTCCAGCATTTCTGCCAGTGCCTTACCCTCAGTTTCCTTAGTAGCGGCACCGAGTGGATATACAGAGACAGCATTGCCTGCTGCTTTCTTTAAAATGAATTGTACCGCCGATTTTGAACCCACCACAGGGTTGGTGTTAGGTACCAGCAACACGGAGGTAAAACCTCCTGCTGCGGCCGCTTCCAGTCCTGAAGCTATGGTTTCTTTGTGCTCATAGCCGGGTTCCCTGTAGTCGGCAAAAACATCGGTAAATCCCGGGCACACATGCAGGCCATCGGCTTCTATCACTTCAGCCTCCTTGCTTTTCAGCCCTTTGCCGATGTTTTTTATAATACCATCTTCTATCAGTAAATCGACTACCTGATCATGAAATTCGGAGCCGGGGGCTACCACCCTTGCCTGGCGTATCAGCAGGTGCATATGAGGCAATTAAGAAGCGACAGTTTGTTTGCGAAAACCGCCTGCCAACAGATAAGTTTCGGCAGCCAGCATTAACAGGGCTAAAATAGCACAAACTTTCCAAAGCGGGAAACTGCCCCAGCTGCCTGTCTTGGTTTTGGCGCTTACTTCGGCCGTGCTCAGCCAGCGCACGTCATCGCCTTTCCATGCGCTTTTCAGGCTGTTGATGTTCCAGAGCTCGAGCTGCGATTCCGCACGCGACTGGTTCAGGGCCACTACGCTGGTATCACCGCCCGCAGC
The DNA here is from genome assembly GCA_035626755.1 of Flavipsychrobacter sp. Taxonomy (GTDB): domain Bacteria; phylum Bacteroidota; class Bacteroidia; order Chitinophagales; family Chitinophagaceae; genus MKUN01. Next base: position 300 of record DASPNB010000049.1, on the reverse strand, counting down.
TGACAGGTTATAAAACCCTGACTGCTGTACTGCCTGGTCTATATATACATCCAGCCCCGCACCGTTCGGCCTTTGAGGCGGTACAGCATCGATTCCCGGAGCATAGAGATGGACCATATTGCGCTCACCTGCATTGTTCAGAGGCAGATAGGCGGCCTGCTGCATGCCCGAGGTGACGGCATATACGTCTCCACCCTTTGACTGAATAGCCATCTGGTATAGGAAAGGCACAAAAAAGTAGGATCCGGGGAAATTGCCCGATTCGAGGTCGGCACTGGTAGCGCAGATATACAGCTGTCC
>DASPNB010000048.1:0-7411 GCA_035626755.1 Flavipsychrobacter sp. | reverse complement strand
TCCAAACCGCACTTTCCTCAAATAGGAGGAACATCGAGGTTTTTTTATATTTTCTTTGCTATATAAGCCGTTAAATAACCATAAGCCAGATTTGATTCACCAGGTAATAGTCTAGCCCCTGTAAGCCTCTCTTATTTTTAAGAGTTGAAAAGTCAAAGCAAGTCCCCTACTTGCTTTTTTTTATTTTCATGTCAATAAATAGTAGCTTACGTAATATGAAAAAATTATTCGCCCTTCTGCTTCTGGTTTTCGGGTTTGTGCTGCAGTCCTGCAAGGATGACAAAAACGATGAGTCAGCCATTCGTCAAATGCTGGAAAAACAGGTGATAGAGTGGAACAAAGGCAATATAGAAGGCTATATGCGTGGCTACTGGGAAAATGACAGCCTGGTGTTTATAGGTAGGAACGGACCCACTTATGGATACGTGCCCACGCTGGAGTGTTATAAAAAAGGATATCCCACGGTAGAACATATGGGTCGCCTCATTTCTACTATTACAAGTATAAGAAGGCTATCGGACGACTATTATTTTATTATTGGTAAATGGTCCCTTATACGAAACATCGGGGACGTATCAGGTGCTTATTCACTTCTGTTGAGAAAAATACATGGCCAATGGGTGATAGTGGTAGACCATAGTTCTTAATACCTTGGGAGGATAGCTATATTTACGCCTTCATGAAGCTCAGGCATTATAAAGAACTGGATGGCGTCAGGGGCCTGGCTGCTCTTATGGTGATATTCTTCCACTTCTTCAGAGACCTTTGCCCTCCGGGAACAGTTCCGCCGCTGATACAAAAATTCTCTGCCTTCGGATGGACAGGAGTTTCGTTGTTCTTTGTACTATCGGGCTTTCTCATTACACGAATACTGATCAACAATAAGGGGACGGCATCATACTTTCTGAACTTTTACGGCCGCCGAACCTTACGGATATTTCCCTTGTATTACCTGGCCCTGGTTATAGTCTATTTCATACTTCCCGCAATAGAAAACACACCTGTGCCTGACGCAGGCCTTCAAAAATGGTATTGGCTATATCTTCAGAACTTCGCTACTACCTTCAAATGGCCAACCGAAGGCCCGGAGCATTTCTGGTCATTGGCCATAGAGGAGCATTTCTATCTGTTCTGGCCACTTCTTGTCTTTCTTCTCAACAGGAAAAAGCTCAAGATCGCAATACCCTTATTTTTCGCCGCCACTATTATCACCCGGGCTCTCTTTCTGCAAAACGGCCTCGACGTTTCCCGGTTCACCTTCACCCGCCTCGACGAGCTAACCTTAGGCGCATTGCTTGCAGTATGGGAGGTGGAAGGCAGACTAGTTACTACCACGGCAAAAAAATTTCTCCTTCTCTTTGCACTCAGCATCATCCCGGTTGTCGGCTTATGGGTATTTACCACCGGACAGGGCCTGGACCTTATACAGCTTTCCAAATTCACACTACTTGCCCTTTGCTATTTCGGATTGATAGGCTACCTGGTTTCCGAAAAAGAGGGACATTTTATAAAACGCATATTCAGCACGAGGCCATTCACGTATGCCGGTAAGATAAGCTATGGTCTCTATGTTTACCATCCTATTTGTTTTGCGCTCACAGGAAAGTACTTGCCTGTAGATTCAGTATTCTTGTCGTTGCTGGTCAACTGCACCCTTGTCTTTCTTGTCGCGGGAGCCAGTTATCACTTCTTCGAGGCCAGGTTTTTGAAGCTGAAGAAACGATTCCCGTCTGCCTCTGACGGAAACCAATAAAAAACGGCGATCACAAAGATGACCGCCGTTCAATTCTTTATTTTTTCAATCTATTTGTTCATCGTAGCCAAAAATTCTTCATTGCTCTTAGTGCCGCGCATTTGCTGCAGCAGGAAGTTCATCGCCTCGTCGGTGTGCATATCTGCAATGTGATTGTGCAGCAGCCACATCTTGTTCTGAACATCCTTATCCAGCAGAAGGTCATCGCGACGGGTAGAAGACGAGGTGATGTCAATAGCAGGAAATACGCGCTTGTTTGCCAGGCGGCGGTCAAGCTGCAGTTCCATGTTACCTGTACCTTTAAACTCTTCAAAGATTACTTCGTCCATCTTAGAACCCGTGTCTATCAGGGCCGTTGCAAGAATGGTGAGCGAACCTCCGTTTTCTATTTTACGCGCAGCACCGAAGAACTGCTTGGGCTTCTGCATGGCATTGGCTTCCACACCTCCACTCAGCACCTTGCCACTGGCAGGGGCCACGGTATTGTGCGCACGGGCCAAACGTGTGATGGAGTCAAGCAGTATTACTACATCGTGCCCCACTTCCACCAGGCGTTTTGCTTTTTGCAAGGCTATTGTAGAAACTTTTACGTGCTTATCAGCAGGCTCATCAAATGTTGATGCTATTACCTCAGCACGCACACTACGCTGCATGTCTGTAACTTCCTCAGGGCGCTCATCTACCAGTACTATCATCAGGTAGCACTCAGGGTGATTAGCGGCTATTGCATTGGCCACTTCTTTCAGCAGCATGGTCTTACCTGTCTTCGGCTGGGCTACTATCAGTCCGCGCTGACCTTTACCTATAGGGGTAAACAGGTCCATGATACGGGTGCTGTAGTTGCTGCCGGGTGAGGTCAGGCTCAGCTTTTCAAAAGGGAAAAGCGGTGTAAGGTAGTCGAAAGGAACACGGTCGCGTATTTCGTCAGGCAGCTTGCCATTGATGGTTTCTACCTTCAGGAGCGCGAAGTACTTTTCACCCTCTTTCGGAGGACGAACACTACCACGAACGGTATCACCCGTTTTCAATCCAAAAAGCTTTATCTGCGATGGGGACACGTAAATATCATCCGGTGAGCTTAAGTAGTTGTAGTCACTGCTGCGCAAAAACCCATAGCCATCCTGCATCATTTCCAGGACACCTTCACTGAGTACTACACCATCAAAATCAAGGTTGAAGTTGCTCTGCTGTTGTGGGCGGTGGCGGTTTTGGTGCTGGGGCCTGTCCCTGTTTTGCTGGGGCATCTCAGGTTCCATCACTGGCTGCTTTTGCTCTTCGTCAGTCTCGGCTGAAGGCATTATAATCCCGGAATCCTCTACCGTCTCTTGACCTTCTATCATGTCCTCATTTCCGTCGGGCTCTACCGGCTCTGGTTGTTGTTCCTCAGCCTTCACCTTGCGTGCAGCTGCAGGCTTGCGTTTTTTATCTTCTTCGGCCTCTACTGGTCTTTTCTTGTCTGCATGACCTATTTTATGAGGGGGGGCACCTTCAGCTTTAGGCTTACGGCTTCGGCGCTTTTTTTCATCCGCGCCTTCTGAGCCATCAGCTCCTCCGGCGTTAATAGCTTGATTATCCAATATTTTATAAATTAATGTTTGTTTATCCAAAGAGCGGGCATTCTTGATTTTCATGCTTTCCGCTACGTCGATAAGCTCAGGAACGAGCATATCGTTTAACTGCAAAATGTCGTACGGCATCCGTAATATTTTCTAAAAGCTTTATTGTAAACCCTTTTTAGGAAGATGTCTTTACGAAGATGGCAACTAACAAAAATGGGGAAAAATCTAAGACTGTATTGATGAATGGACGGAACAAAAATCGTTCCTCTCTTGCAAGATTACAAATGTTTTCGCGAATTAACCAACTTTTTATCTTTTTTTATCATAATTCTTCAGAAAGGCCCTGGCCATCCTTGAGATGGTCTCATCCAGCGGTGTATAGGCGAATTCCGGGAAAAATTTCAGGAACTTTGCGTTGTTATAGTAGTTTTTCCGTTGCGCTGTGGCTGCTGTTTCTTTGGTCAGCGTCACTGTCTTTCCTGTGAGGGTATTTTTCAGTGCGTTGAACCGCCACACCAGTCCCGACAGAAACGGCGAGGCTTTAATGTGGGGTGGCTTTTTCCCAAGTGATACAGCCATTCGCGTAAAAACATCTTTGTAGGGGTAATTGCCCACGCTTAGTATAAAGCGCTCGCCACTCACTCCGCTCTTCATCAGCATGTATGCCGCTTTTACAACGTCCTGCACATCCACCCAGGCAGTAACCCCTTCAGTATAAAAAGGGAATTCAGAATGTACCACTTTCATCAGGCGGGCCGATCCTTCTTCCCAGTTCCCTTCTCCCAGCACAGGCGCTGGGTTTACAATGGCCGCGTTCAGCCCTTCAGCTACGCCTCTCCACACTTCCATTTCTGCCATGTACTTGCTTTGGGAATAAACAGAATTGTGCCTGCTTTCCTCCCACTCCACTTCCTCGTCTATTTCAATGCCTTCTTCCGTGGCACGGCCAAGTGATGCAATAGAACTGATATAAACCAGCTTCCGTATTCCCTGCTCTGTAGCCTGGTTAACAAGATTGGCAGTACTTTCCACGTTAAAGTGCATCATTTGCTCCCGCACAGCAGGGTCAAAAGAAACCATCGCTGCGCAATGGTACACTTCTTCTACCTCATACATGGCGGTAGTCACATCATACACATCCAGCAGGTCATATTTGCACCATTCTACGTTCGGTAAGCTTTTCAGATCAGCGGATGGCGCATTGCGGTTATACAGTGCACGAACGTGCTCTCCCTTGGCCGACAAAAATCTAACCAAATGACAGCCTATAAACCCGCTTGCTCCCGTTACTAAAACCATTCGGAAAAATAAAAGTCAAAAGCAATGCTTCTGACTTTTTGAGTTATCAAAGAGATTGAAATTGTTTTAAAAATCTGACATCATTTTGCGAATAGAGCCGCAGGTCATTTACCTGGAACTTTATCTGGGTAATGCGCTCCACACCCATTCCAAACGCAAACCCCGTATATACATCAGGATCAATGCCAAAATTACGCAGCATGTTCGGATGCACCATTCCGCAGCCCAATATCTCTACCCAGCCTGTATGTTTGCACAGGTTGCATCCGCTGCCACCGCACACGGTGCACGATATATCCATTTCAGCACTCGGTTCGGTAAAAGGAAAATACGAAGGACGGAAACGAACTTTTGTATCCGCGCCAAACATTTCAGTTACAAAATAATAGAGCGTTTGCTTGAGGTCTGCAAAGGATACATCCTTGTCTATGTACAAGCCCTCACATTGGTGAAAGAAACAATGCGCACGCGCCGAAATAGTTTCATTCCTATATACACGTCCCGGGCATATTACCCGCACGGGCAATTCTCCCTTCTCCATTATGCGTGCCTGTACAGATGAAGTATGCGTGCGTAACACCCAGTCAGGGTTTTGCGAAACGTAAAAAGTATCCTGCATATCGCGCGCTGGGTGATGTTCAGGCATGTTCAATGAAGTAAAGTTGTGCCAGTCATCTTCTATTTCAGGACCCGTAGCTACACTAAAGCCGATCTTTTCAAATATAGAAACGATCTCGTTTTCCACTACGCGAAGCGGGTGCCGCGTACCCATCGGCAGACTTGTGCCCGGTAACGTATGATCTATTGCAGAAGCGTTTGCATTACCCGCATCCTGCAGGTGCTTGAATTCTTCGTATTTGGCTTCCGCCAGTTGCTTAAAAGCATTCAATGCCTGGCCGGCTTCTTTCTTTTGATCAGCAGGCACGTTTTTCATCTCTCCGAAAACCTGCTTCACTATGCCTTTTGCTCCGAGGTATTTAATGCGGTATACTTCCAGCTGGGCTGCATCAGCCGGCTGAAATGCATTTATTTCTTCTTCGTGCGTCTTTATTATTTCCGCTAAGGATTGCATGGACGCAAATATAACTGATTGTTGGTTGTTTCGGCAGTAACGGCTCAGGGAACGATTTTGATCGGTGTGCCTACCTCTACGTGATAGAAAAGTTCGTCTATCTGCTCGTTAGTAAGGGCAATACATCCAAGCGTCCAGTCGCTGGCTGTATGTACGGCTCCCAGGTATCCCTTCCCGTTAGGCATGCCATGTATCTTAATGTCTCCACCCGGCGATTTTCCCATTCGCTTGGCTACATAGCGGTCTTCTGCATTAGGATATGATATCCCGAGGTTCTTGTAATAATCGCTGTTAGGGTTCTTGCCGTTTATATAGTAGAGGCCCTCCGGGGTTTTGCAGTCGCCCTTCACTCTTTTAGCTCCGTAGGGGTCTCGGCCAAGGGCTATGTCGTAAGACCCTACCAGCCTGCCGTCCTCAAAAAGATACATCTTGTGGGCTCTTTTGTGAACAGCAATGCTGTCAATAACTACATTTCTAGGGAAGCCTTCGGCTGTATTGCAGGCTGCAACAAGCAGTACCACAGCCAGAGTCAGAAGTGTGCGCATAATGTATGTTTTTCTCTCAGATCAATAAATTCACTTTTTCCATAAAAAGCGGACTATAGCCCGCCTCGTTTAGAATATCTCCACAGACAACTGTACACCACAAGCGACCTTGCTCTCCGGTGTGAACAGCGCCATTAACTTTCTCGTAAGGGAAAAATGAAATACCCCGCTAAATTAAGCAGGGTATTTGTTATAAAAAAGCTTTTTTTACTCTGCTAAGGAATGATGAAGTTCCTGTCACCACCAAAGAGGTAACCTAAAGACAGACTGATGCAAGACGACTTATAGTCGAGGTTAGAATATGGTGCACGATTTGCAAAGCCCATGCTGTAACCTGCTCGTATGAACAGTCCCACAGGGAATTCAAAACCTACGTTAGCCTGGGCGCCATAGTCCAGTCTGCTGAGAGAGCTTGGATTGTTAGAACCGTAATCTATCGCGTTAGACAGCGTTACTGTTTCACCGGCGTAGTATGTATACGGAACGGCATTGTAGTCGGTATTTTCAAGACGACCGCCGAGGCCATAGCTGATGTAACCGCCAACAGCAAACCACAGGCGATGATGGCCTTCCTGGTGTGTTTTCAGTACAAAGTTCACCGGCAGTTCCAGTGAGTTAATGTGCCAGGCATATTCGTTGCTCTTGTTGTTCAGGTATGTTTGGGAAGCCGTGCTATTCCTCATATCGAAGAACAGGCCAGGCTGAAAATACCAGTGATTGGAGAAAGGCACTTCCAGTATACCGCCGAATTTTACTCCCAGGCCACTATTAGAGCTGGTTCCAAAGCCGGCAGTGTTGTTGTCAAACGACAGCTGAGACATAGTTGCACCTATTTCCGGGCCAAAGTGTATTTGCGCAGTAGCTGCTTGTGAAAAAGAGAAAACAGTAGCTGCTAATAGAAAAAGTTTCTTCATGTTCTATTCGTTTATGAAAAATCTGTTGGCTTAATCCTTGGCCAAAATTTTCACCAAGATAAGCAGCAGAAAGATAAAATAAAATAGCTTTAAAAAATAATAGCTGAAAATCTTCGGGTTTCACGGCCTTCAAAACTGGTATCGCCAATATTTCGCACCCATTTTATCCTTCTTATCGCATTGGTCAGGAAAACTTCGTCGGCCTCCACCAATTCCGCTACAGGCAAGGGTTTTTCTGCTATTTCTATGCCTTTCTCTTTTGCCTGGTC
>DASPNB010000047.1:0-4548 GCA_035626755.1 Flavipsychrobacter sp. | reverse complement strand
ATAGCCCAGGGGTACCATATCATCCAGGTCTATCTTATATTGGCGAAGCGTCTTGTAATGGTTCGGCCCAACATACCAGTTGAACGATGCAGCCCCATTTTTCAGTGGTAATTCAAATGTTGACGTCTGCCTTGATACTGAGTTTGAGTCCAGTTGGTTCGTAACCTGTATCTGTGCTTTATTCAAGCCTTCCTCGGATACTATTGCTGTACTGAAATACTGCATCCTGTATCCTATCCAGTGAGCAGTTTTGTCCAGGTTCTCTGTTTTGTTCTCGCGTATGGTAAAGTAGTCTGCATCATCATCGGTAAAGTGATAGTATATCTGGCTATTGTTGCGCTCGGCTGTTAGTTCTTTTTCAGTATGCAACGCCTGTATTTGCCAGCTGACCGGAAGCGAATTGGCCGCCATGCCGCTCACGCGTATACTGCCCTTCAGCATATAGTCATCAGCCGGAAGGGTATAACTAATAGTTACTGTTTTTCCTTCACCCAAATCAGCCATCAGGTCGAGAATCTTGTTCCCATTTGCGTCGCTGCGTTGGCTGGGTACAAAATATAGGTCCTTGGTTGCAACAGCACCGTTATTGACCGGCAGTATAGCACTCAGCTCATTGTTCTTGCCGCTGAAAAAATAGAGCGGCTTCTGGTTGTACGTTTTATAGCCCAGCACCTGTGCGCTCAGGGGCTTAGCGCCTTTAGTAGAGAATTCCAGGATCAGTTTTTTGTTCTCCAGCTTCACTACTTGTTCGGTCCCGTGGTAGGCCGCCGGGCGGTTGTCCACCATGCTGTCTTTGCTGCTATCGGCTACGGCCAGTACTGCTGTGTTGGCAGTGTCTGCCACTTTCTTCGGAGCTGCTTTGGCCGCTTTAGCTTCCTGTTCTTTTTTCTGCTTCTGGTATTCTTCCTGCTGGTTCTGATTGTAGAGCACGTATCCTATTACCAGCAATACCAGCAAGCCAAAACCTATGATTGAATTACGATCCATTCGATGTGTGAAATAAGGCAGCAAAGGTAACTATTTAGCTATTAGCCCCCACGCTACCTTTCGGCAAACGCCTCCCATTACGATAATTAATATGAATCAGAAGATTATCTCTCTAAAATGTTTGCATTGTATTAGGCGAATTTATAATTTAGGTCTGAGTAAAACGCACGCAATATGTTTGGCAAAGAGAAAACAAAAAGCCCGGCGCCCGCCGGAGCTATGAGTACTATTTCCAATGGTACGGCTATACAGGGAGATGTGATTTCTGATGGCGATCTGCGCATAGATGGTCACATCATGGGACATATACGCTGCAACGCGAAAGTAGTGGTAGGTGAGTCCGCTATTGTGGATGGTGACATTGAAGCCCAAAATTCAGATGTATTCGGAACGGTGAATGGAAATGTTTTAACCACCGAACTACTTTGCCTTAAATCAGGCTGTGTTATTAACGGCAATATCTCCGTTGGCAGATTGGACATAGAAGCCAATGCACTTTTCAACGGAAAGTGTAGCATGAGCATTCCGCAGCAGTCGCAAAAACAGCAGCCTGCTTACGAGCCGCCTCAGCCTAAAGCAACAACTGTGATAGAAGAGGAAGGAAATGTGACGGTGCAGCAGCAGCTACTCTAAGAAATATTTCAATTCATCATCAAACTCCAGGAAGGGATAGCTTTGTTGCAATCCCTTTATTTTTTCCACATAGCTGGTTTTGAATTTCTTGTGTGCTTCAGTTTGCGGAAAGCGCGCCCTGTGGTGGCGTGCTGTTACTACCTCTTGCACAGCCTGCATCGTTTCGCTGGTCGCCGCATCTATACAGGCACCGGTAAAATGTTCCCACACGTAAGTAGTTGCCAGGTAGTTAGGATGCACAAAGTCTATATCATAATAACGATAGTCGCGCAGAATGTCAATGACCAGCTCGTAGGCAGGGAAGTAGTGTGCCTGCTCATGCCTGCTGCACAGTTCATGCACCGCTTCTATCAGCCGGGCCTTGCTGCGGTTATTGTCTACAACTCCGTCGCGTATATGCCGCACCGGGCTTATGGTAAACATGATTTTAGCCGCGGGGTTCGCTGCAAATAATTTTTGAATTGTCTTATCCAGTGCAGCCACAATAGCATCAATGCTCAGTAGCTTTTTCTCAAACCATTGCGCCGGCGCGCGATGGTTGTTTGCCACAGGTTTCCCATTCTCCTTTAAATAGTATTGGAAGGCAGATCCCAGAGTGATCATCACCCAATCGCAGCTACCAATGAATTCACTCGCAGCTTCCTGTGAGGCATTGATACCCTCAAGTGCGGCAGTTTTCTCTATGTGCGAGAAACGGGTATGGTGGTCCCAACTGTTCCACAGTTCGTTGAGGTGAAAGAGATCTGTTTGTTCATACTTCTTCGTGTCAAGGTAGCTGCTAAGGCTATCAGCTACGCTCAATGGATTAAACAATATCCCATGCGGGTTAGATAAAACCTTGAATTTATGCATCCCCAGCCGCTCCGACATATGCTCTGTAAAACAGGAACCTATCAATAGGATTTTATCTCTATAGCTAATCGGTTGGGCCAGCTTTGGGATATCTAAGTGTAAATGAAGTTGCATGAAATAAATTACTAACTGTCGCTCTTAAAAGCCCTTCCCGACAGGCCTGTTGGGAAATTTCGTCCTTCAAAAGTAGCACATTGGCACTTTATTATGCCGTAATGGCATATATTTATTGTGGTTTGAAAATTGACATACCACATTTATTAAACGAAAAGATTTATGGATCCAAAAGAGTTTCAGAAATATGCCGTTAAGCACTTGGGCATCAGCAGCGCGACACTGCATAACTATTCTTCGTCTTTCACGAAGATGCCGGGAGCTTTAACCCCTTATATCATAGAAGAGCGCCCGATGAACGTAGCTTCTATGGACGTATTTTCACGTTTGATGATGGACCGCATCATTTTCCTTGGTGAAGCGATAAATGACTACGTTGCCAATATCGTAACCGCGCAATTGCTTTTCCTTGAGAGCACCGACCGCAACCGTGACGTTCAGATGTATATCAATAGCCCGGGTGGTAGTGTTTATGCCGGTCTTGGTATCTACGATACGATGCAGATCATTAACCCTGATGTGTCTACTATCTGTACCGGTATTGCTGCTTCAATGGCAGCTGTACTGATGTGCGCCGGTACAAAGGGAAAACGTACAGCGCTGAAACACAGCCGCGTAATGATCCACCAACCCCTGGGAGGTGCTGAAGGCCAGGCAAGCGATATCGAGATCACAGCCCGTGAGATCGGTAAGCTGAAGAAAGAGTTGTACGAGATCATCGCTACACACTCCGGTCAGAAATTCAGCAAAGTAGAAAAAGACAGCGATCGCGACTACTGGATGACAGCCCAGGAAGCTAAGGACTACGGTATGGTAGACGAAGTACTAGACCGTAATCCCCGCAAAGCTGCAGACTTAGACAACAAATAATCTGTTGTATAGAAAAGAGAAAGGGTCCCGGTTATTCCGGGACCCTTTAATTATTTATTTGCAACTTCGAAAACTCAATTGGGTCATTCAACCATTGAGGAATTAGGCATTATTGAATAGTTATCTTGCTCACCCAGGTCTTATTTTCTGCTACTATCCGCACCGTATAAGTACCTAAAGGAACATTCACGAGGTTCACTGTTTGCACGCCTGTATTTACGAAAGAATATTTGTTGATCACCTTGCCCAGCATATCTGTCAGTTCCAGGTCCATCTTCTTACCAACTTCTTCTTTCACGGAAAGATTAAAGATGCCGTTCGAAGGGTTAGGGAATATGATCACCTCATTATTTCTGCGTACATCATCTACACTTACTACATCATTCTCCACTATATTCGAAAGGATCAGATCATAAGCAGTGCTTTTTGCCACCGGGTTGCAGCCACCTGTCTTAGGCAAGGCCACAAAATAACGGGAATGACCGTCAGGAGGACTGAAGTGAGCATCACCTATTTGTGTTATTGGAACTGTATGAAGTAGCGTGAACGGCCCCCCGTTCAGGCTCCAGTAAACATACTGAGAGTCTATGCCCGTAAGCCCCACGTAAGTGTTCCAGTTCAGTATAAAGTTGCCTGCTGCATAAGCTCCTAACAGGCGTTTTTCTGTATGGGCTATACTTGGGGCTGATTCTCCGCAGTCGTCCTTTTTCGTCGTTATGTAGTAGGAGTAAAAGTTCGTAGAGGGAGTAGAGCTCATATCAGTATAAGTACTGAAAGCAGTGTAAGCTACTGAATCGAGTAGCGCATAGTTACCCGCAGTACTATCTGCCCTGTAGATGTAGTATTTGTCTACAGATCCCGGAGGTGCTATTTTATTCCAGATGATAAGATTCTTGTCAATGGCGGTATCAACGGTAATGCTGCAGATTTCTTCACCATTGAACAGTGGAATCAGTGGTACAGTTAAGGTATCTGTCCGTGAGCAGCCATCATTGCCGGTTATAGTTACACTTACTTGTCCGTCTGGTATATTAAAGGCAGTATCGTTAGTTTGTACTGGCACTGTAGACCATAAATAGGTATAAGGATTCT
>DASPNB010000046.1:0-3569 GCA_035626755.1 Flavipsychrobacter sp. | reverse complement strand
ATTGTATAGGCTTCGTTAATGGCCTCAATTATTTTATCATTGATATTTTTAAATTCTTTTTCAGTAATCATAAGAAGCAGATGTTTGTAGGTGGTTGAATCTCGGTTAGCTCATTTCGTTTTTATACTTTTCTGTTAGAATTTCCATTTCTATCCAATGCAAAGTGATGTCGATTAGTTTTTTTAGATCATTAATATCTTTGGTCTCCCACTTCCTAACATAATGAGTTTCATCGTTGCCAAGCCAGACGGTTCGTTCAGCCATGTCTTTTATGCTTGGACTGTCGACCATTTCTTTTATGCAAGCCCCCAAGAATTTAGTTCTAATTTTCTCTTCTTTGTCTTGGTTCTTTGATATTAGATAATCTTTGATTAAGAATTCAAAAGCCTTACGAAACCCCATGCCTGCAATATGTTCTAAGTTGCGAAATTCTGCTTCAACTGCTTGATTATATATATCAACAAAGCCAGTTGATAGATTTGCGATATCGTCATTGAATTGTCTATGTTTAATAGTTCCCGCAGAGTTTTTATAGTAATAGTATACGGTTGGAGATTGTCTTAAGTGATAAAAACCGATGAAAATCATATGGCAGTTTTCATTAGGGCATTGAAATATTCCTTGTATTTCAGAATCGACAACATACGAATTCTTCCGGTTCGGGCTTATGCTTCTGTGGCAATGCGGACATTCATTAGGAACACCTTCTAAGTTATAGTTTGTATGCGACCCATTGGGTAAGGTTACCTGAACATTCATCGTGTTATTCTTTGTTTATTGAATTATAAAGATAATTTTTGCTGCTTTAGTAAAATATGGTCAAAAAACGGAGGGCAGGTGCTTAGTCAAATTCGTCACCCGCACCAATAATTCATTATATTTCGTACCTTTGCGCACTATTTTTAGCTTTGGGCGAGGTCTATGTCGGAAAAACTTCAGGATAAATATAAGGAATACAAGCAGTTGAATATGCCGTCTATCGAGCAGGAGGTTTCTGATCGTTGGAAGGCGGGTAAGGCTTTTGAGAAAAGCGTGAGCCAGAGGGATGGGGCAGCGCCCTTCGTTTTTTATGAAGGTCCGCCGAGCGCTAATGGCATGCCGGGGATACACCATGTGATTTCCAGAACTCTTAAGGACCTGGTCTGCAGGTACAAGACCATGCAGGGCTACCAGGTAAAGCGCAAAGCAGGATGGGATACCCATGGCCTGCCGGTGGAGCTTGGCGTGGAAAAAGAACTGGGCATAACCAAAGAGGATATAGGCACCAAGATATCGGTAGAAGAATATAACCAGAAGTGCCGTGAAGCGGTGATGCGCTACAAGGACAAATGGGAAGAGATAACCGAGAAGATGGGGTACTGGGTGGATATGAAAGACCCCTACATCACCTTTGACAATAAATATATCGAGACCCTGTGGTGGGCTATGAAACAGCTCTATGACAAGGGTTACCTGTATAAGAGTGTGAGCATACAGCCATATTCACCGGCGGCGGGTACCGGACTGAGCAGTCATGAGCTGAACCAGCCGGGTACTTATAAGGATGTGAAGGACACTACTGTGGTGGCGATGTTCGAGCTGAAGCCTGCGGGCTCTGAAGCCGGTGGATCTAATCCGCTGGACAAGGTACTGCTGGATCATGCAGAAAAAGCATGGGCGCCCTATGTGGCCAAGGCGTTCAGTGGCGGGCAGGAGCAGATACACCAGGCAGGAAAAATACACTTCCTGGCATGGACGACCACACCATGGACGCTGCCGAGCAACTGCGGACTGACCGTAGGGCCGAATATAGATTACGTACTGGTACAGACATATAACCCGTATACGCACCAGCCGGCAAATGTGATAATGGCGAAGGCGCTGGTTGGCAAGTACTTTAAACCGGAAGGGGAGCATGCTGACTTCAGCATATATACTGCTGAGAGCAAGGTGCTGCCATGGAAGGTGATAGCAGATTATAAAGGCAAGGACCTGGAAGGACTGCGTTACCATCAGCTGATACCAACAGAAGCCAATACCAGGGAAATAGCCGGCGGCGACCCATGGAGAGTAATAACAGGCGACTTTGTGACCACTGAAGATGGTACGGGCATAGTGCATACTGCACCTGCCTTTGGCGCCGATGACTTCAGGGTGGGCAAGAAGCATAATATAGGCATCCTTACCATGGTAGATAAGGAAGGTAAGTTTAACGACTATATGGGCGAGTTTGCCGGAAGGTATGTGAAGAACTACAAGAATGACCCTGACTATAAAGATGTAGACGTGGACATTGCCGTGAAGCTGAAACTGGGTGGTAATGCCTTTAAAGTAGAGAAATACGAACACACCTATCCGCACTGCTGGAGAACGGATAAGCCGATAATATACTACCCGCTGGACGCGTGGTTCATAAAGACCACGGCTGTGAAAGACAGGATGATAGAGCTGAACAAGACCATTAACTGGAAGCCGAAGGCAACAGGAGAGGGAAGGTTTGGCAACTGGCTGGAGAATATGGTGGACTGGAACCTTAGCCGCAGCCGCTTCTGGGGTACACCACTACCTGTATGGGTGAGCGAGGACGGAACAGAGACCAAGTGCATAGGTTCGATAGAAGAGCTGATGGACGAGGTGAGGAAAGCCAACAAAGAACTGGGGCTGAACCAACTGCTGGACGATGACTACCATAAAAGCGAAGGCCTGAAAGTGGTGGAAAAACTGACCATGGGCCTGATACATGATAAGCATGTACCGAGCCAGCTGGACCTGCATAAGCCTTTCGTAGACCAGATAATCCTGGTGAGTGAAGACGGAAAGCCGATGCATCGCGAGCCGGACCTGGTGGATGTATGGTTTGATAGTGGTGCTATGCCTTATGCGCAGCTTCACTACCCGTTTGACCATAAGAGGGACCTGAAGTATAACTTCCCGGCTGATTTCATTGCTGAAGGTGTGGACCAGACGAGGGGATGGTTCTATACGCTGCATGCGCTGGGCGTGATGCTGTTTGATAATGTTGCCTACAAGACAGTTGTATCGAACGGGCTGGTGCTGGATAAGAACGGCAACAAGATGAGCAAGCGCCTGGGCAATGTGGTAGATCCGTTCACTACAATAGATACTTACAGTGCCGATGCTACGCGCTGGTACCTGATAACGAATGCTTCGCCATGGGACAGTCTTAAGTTTGACCTGGAAGGTATAAAGGAGGTTCAGCGCAAGTACTTCGGTACGCTATATAATACTTACCAGTTTTTCGCACTGTACGCGAATGTGGATGGGTTCACCTTTAAAGAAAGGTATGTGCCTGTGCATAAGCGCCCCGAAATAGACAGGTGGATACTTTCCTCGCTGCACACCCTGGTAAAGGATGTGACTAAAGCCATGGACGACTATGAGCCAACTCAGGCAGGTCGTGCTATGGAGTATTTCCTGGATGAGCAGTTGAGCAACTGGTATGTGAGGCTTTGCCGTCGCCGGTTCTGGAAAGGGGAGTATGAGCACGATAAGATATGTGCTTACCAAACCTTATATGAATGCCTGGAGACAATGGCCCTGCTGATGGCCCCGATAGCACCGTTCTTTGC
>DASPNB010000045.1:0-15771 GCA_035626755.1 Flavipsychrobacter sp. | reverse complement strand
GGGTAGAAGCGCCAAGGGAAATATCATTGTGCACGCGGGTTGCGCGAACGATACTGCTGACGCCACGGATTATCTCGTCGTGAACGAAAACCTGTGCAGCTTGCTGCTGGAGCGCAAGAATGTCGTTCAATGATAATACCTGGTCGAGTTCTACAAGATTTGTAGCGATGTCAACGTATTCGCGGTAAATGTTGAGTTCTGTTTCTTCGTTCACATAGCCAAAGTAAATCTTCATGAAGAAACGATCGAGCTGGGCAGCGGGTAAGGGGTAAGTGCCCTCCATCTCTATCGGGTTCTGCGTAGCTATGGTAAAGAATAATTTTTCGAGTTTGAGCGTAGTATCGCCTGAGGTGATCTGGCTCTCAGCCATGGCTTCGAGTAAGGCACTTTGTACCTTAGGGGAAGCACGGTTGATCTCATCGGCAAGTAGGATGTTGCAGAACAGCGGACCTTTTTTGAAGACGAACTCCTTAGTGCGGTCATCAAATATGTGAGAACCGATAAGATCCATCGGCAGGAGATCAGGTGTAAACTGGATACGCTTGAAAACCACGTGCTGATCTCCCATTTCACCACTAATGCATTGGGCAAGCGTACGGGCAAGGACCGTCTTACCTGTACCGGGGTTATCTTCCATGAGAATATGACCACCGGCCAGCAGACAGGTAACTACCTGTTCGATCTTATCGCGTTTACCACGAATTACCTTTTCTACCTGATCTATTAAGTGCTGAATAGCCTGAGTTGCGTCTATCGTAAGGGGTTCTGATATATTTTCCATTTCGTGAAACGAAGCTTTATACAAGTTTAAGCAATTATACCATCGCTGATAGCGGTGGATTGATAATTTTTTGTGAAACCCTACATGTGACAGGCGCCGATTTCATCCTTACTAAAAACGCGACAAGGCGGCATTTCCATATATAGCTATTTTCTTTTGGGAGAAATCTCATTTTCAGGGTTTAAGGGGATATTTTTGCAAGGCATGCTATTCAGACAATTTCAGCCCTCAAAGGCCCTTTCGGCATATGTAAAATGCTACTGGATACTGGAGTGTGAATACTACCCGGGTCCGCCTGAGCGTATACTGCCCGACGGCTGTACCGAGCTCATCTTTCACTACGGCGATAGCTATAGCAGAGTGAGCGGGAAAGGGCTGGAAGAGCAAGCCAAAACCCTGCTGGTAGGCCAGATAAAAAGAGCGATAGAGCTTCAGGCTAATGGGCGGACGGGAATGATGGGTGTTCGCTTTTATCCCTGGGGACTCCATGCGCTGATGGGTATACCTGTTTCAGAATTAACCGGTCAGCATATAGATGCGAGGCTGATATTTAAGCAACTGAGCGAACTGGAGGAGCAGGTAAATAACTGCGGACACGAGGGTATGATACAGAGTACAGAGGATTTTCTTCTTAAAATCTTAAAACACCAGAAACAGAAACATTTCAACCAGGCCGACCGGTTTGCAGCGATCATCAAACATATTTCGGGCACTGACGACAACGCCGTTGGAGTGATGGCAGCATCTGCCAACATGAGTGTGCGCCAGTTTAACAGAAAATTCAACGAAGTGACGGGCTTATCTCCCAAGCATTACCTGCGCATTACCCGCATGCAGGAGTTTATCAGCCAATACAGGCAGTCGGGAGATGCGAAATCACTGAGCTCAGTGATATATGATTGTGGCTACTATGATCCAGCACACTTCTCCCATGATTTTAAGGACATCGCTGGGGTGAAGCCTTCGGAGTACTTTGAAGGGCTGCAAGACCTGGGCTCAGCTATGCTGCTCTAAAAAACGTCCGATTTTTACAAAGGTTGAAACCGACACTTAACTCAACTTTGCTCCAAAATATAAGCACATGAAAAATTGGATCAATTGGTTTGAGATCGCTGTAACAGAACTGGAAAGAGCCGTGGCTTTCTACAGCAGCGTTTTCGGGATAGAAATGCATACAATGGATATGGCAGGCACGCAAATGGCAATGTTTCCCGCGGAAGGCGGCGGAGGGGCTCTCGTGAAAGGCGAGGACTATACACCCAGCATGGACGGCACGCTGGTATACCTGAATGGCGGCGATGATCTTAGCGGTGCGCTGGGCAAGATAGAAAGTGCAGGCGGAAAGGCGATAGTGCCGAAAACACATATAGGCGAAGGCATGGGCTACTTTGCTATGTTTATTGATACAGAAGGAAATAAAGTAGCTTTGCACTCAATGAATTAAGTATGAAGAAAGCTATATACAGCCTGCTGGCTGCGGCACTTTTGAGTTCCTGCGGCAACAGCGAACCACAGGAAATGGACGCAATAGTATCGGAAGACGGGCAAAAAACGAACAAGATGGAACAGGTGAATTGGATACTCGGCACCTGGCAGAATACTACCGAGCAAGGTACCTTTACCGAGTACTGGGAAAAGACCTCTGAGAGCCTGTATACGGGAACGGGAACTTTGCTGTCACCAAAAGGCGACACATTGTTTACTGAACATATACAACTGGAGCTGGTGAATGACACCCTGTACTACAAACCAGTGATACAGGGCCAGAATGAAGGAAAGGAAACTGTGTTCACAGAAAAGAGCCTGGGCGAGCATGAGTTCGTATTTGAAAATCCGGCTCATGATTTTCCGCAGCGAATCATTTATAAGAAGTCCTCTGACAGCACTTTGTTTGCCCGTATAGAAGGCAAGGTGAATGGAAAAGATATGCAGGAGGAATACCAGTTTAAGAAAGCTACTCCCGGCCGATAGAAGTTTAGACCCAAAGGGAATTGTTTCCCTCAGATATCGCAGAAATTCGCAGATATTGAAAACAAAGGTCCCGCACTTAATGATGCGGGACCTTTGTTTTATAATGTATACGCGTCTGACGACGAAGGGTCGTGCTGACGCTATCTAACTATTTACTTTCCATCCTGATAACCGGAACGATCATTTCTTCGAGTGAGACACCGCCGTGCTGGAAGGTGTCACGGTAGTAATTTACGTAGTAGTTGTAGTTATTGGGGTAGCAGAGGAAGACGTTTTCCTTTGCGAATATAAAGGTAGAGCTCACATTCGGGCGTGGGAGACCTGCCAGTGCCGGGTCGCGGAAGGCGAGAACGTCCTTTTCTTCATATTGCAGGTTGCGGCCGTGCTTGTAGCGCAGGTTGGTAGTAGTATGCTTGTCGCCAACGCACTTGCTGGGCTGCTTTACGCGCACCGTACCATGATCTGTAGTAATGAACAGCTGTATGCCTTTATCAGCTATCTTTTTCAAAGCACGGTAGAGCGGGGAGTGTTCGAACCAACTAACAGTGAGTGAGCGATAAGACACTTCGTCACTTGCCAGCTCTTTCAGTACTTCCATTTCTGTACGTGCGTGCGATAGCATATCCACGAAGTTGTAGACGATAACCGTCAGGTCATTTGAAAGGTAGTTGTGAATGTTATCTTCCAGCGCCTTGCCGTTCTCGTTGTTGGTGATCTTGAGATACTGGTATTTAAGATTGTTCAACTTCAGATTCTTCAGCTGTTCTTTCATAAAGAAGTCTTCGTGCAGGTTTTTACCTCCTTCTTCGTCGTCATTCTTCCATTCGTTCGGGTATTTCTGTGCTATATCAATTGGTAACATGCCGGCGAAGAGTGCATTACGCGCATATTGTGTGGCGGTGGGAAGAATACTGTAGAACATATCTTCTTCCAGCAGCCGGAATGAGTCGCTGATGATAGGCTGTATCGCCTTCCACTGATCGTAGCGAAGATTGTCTATCACTACAAGGAAAGCGGGTTTTCCCTGCTCCAGGTGAGGGGCTACCTTTCTTTTTATCAACTCATGCGAAAAGAGTGGTGCATCTTCACCCTTATTCTTTATCCAACTAGCGTAGTTCTTATTTACGTACTTGAAAAATTCAGTGTTTGCTTCGGACTTCTGCGATTGCAGCACCTCCATCATTTCAGCACTGTCACTGCGAGCCATTTCCAGTTCCCAGTAAACCAATTTCTTATACAGTTCTTTCCACTCTTCGTAGTTCGGATTGGAGCTTAGCGCCATGAAAAGATTACGGAAATCCTGCTGGTAGGAAAGTGTGGTCTTTTCGGAAACGAGGCGTTTGCTATCTATGATCTTCTTCAGGGAGAGCAAAACCTGGTTGGGATTAACGGGTTTGATGAGATAATCGGATATCTGGGAGCCGATAGCTTCTTCCATGATATTCTCAGCTTCGTTCTTGGTAACCATAACCACGGGGAGGTGGGGCTGGCTTTCTTTGATGCGGGAGAGGACTTCAAGGCCGGTAAGGCCGGGCATGCTTTCATCTAGCAACACCACATCTACTACCTTGTCTTTGAGGAACTCGAGGGCGTCGTGGCCGTTGGATACGGGGGTTACCTCGTAGCCCTTGCCTTTCAGGAACATGATCTGCGATTTCAACGAATCTATCTCATCATCTACCCATAATATTTCACCCTGGTTGTTCATATTTTACCGGTTTCTAAGTTTTGTGAACTGAATACGATCAAAAGTACAATTCTATTATACCGAATTATATTCTTTAACGCAATTTTTTGGCAAGCTGTGCTATTTGCAATAACGCTATATACCTAGTAGTATTGCAGGGTTAAGTGTATAAACATTATGCCCGATATAATTATACGCGAAGCGAGAGCTGAGGATTGCAGCCGGATGCTGGAACTGGTAAAGGAACTGGCGATATATGAGCGCGCACCGTATGAAGTAACAGTAGACCCTGAACACTTCAGGGAAAGCGGTTTTGGGGAAAAGCCTGTATGGTGGGCCTATGTAGCTGAAACCGACGGCTTCGTGGTGGGTTTTGCCCTATACTATGTTCGTTTTTCGACCTGGAAGGGGCAGCGGATGTACCTGGAAGACATATTGGTAACAGAGGAATGGCGCTGCAAAGGCATAGGCAGAAAACTAATGGACCGACTGATAGAAGTGGCCGGTGAAAAAAAATTTACCGGCATCATGTGGCAGGTGCTGGACTGGAACGAGCCGGCGATCAATTTCTACAAAAGATACGAGCCGAAATTTGATGGGGAGTGGCTGAACGTAAGCATTGAACTTAATCGCCCTGCATAAAATCCCTGTTCAGGTAGCCGGGGCATTTATATACCTTTAACTGGAAAGAGAGTGTAATCATGGCCGTCATGTACTGATCGCGTGTGGCGGGGTTGCCTCTTTGCTTGCCGGGACGACCAATGGGATCGGAGGGTGTTACTTCCAGTGAGCGGTCTTGTATGAAATACTGAGGAACCGGATTGTTGACATTTCCTGCGAAAAGATCGCGGTCTACATAATAAGTACTTACATCATCTAAATAATCAGTCATTGTCAGCCTGTCGGCAATCTCAAAGCCGAGGTTCACACCCGGTCGCAGCCAGTATTTAAGACCAAAGCCGATAGGGAAGCAAACGGCGGTTGTGCTGTACTTGTGCTGATCATAACCATAGTTCTGGCCTTCCGTGCCTATTGGACGCAGATGATATTTCTGACCATTGTAGAAGGTATAAGGATTGTAGTGGAACACCCCAACACCCAAAGTAAGGTAAGGAGTAAAACGTCCACCGTCGCGGCCTGTAGCAAAACGGAAGAAATTAAACTCAGCCTGAACGCTTGCCTCAAAAACCTCACTTTCAAAATTCAGGTTGCGTTTTCGGTTGTAAGGGTTATTGGAAAGCTTATCGTCGAAACCCACCTTTGCAAACACTACGCTGACCTTACCAGAAATGAAAGGATTAAAATGGTAACGGGCAAAAATGCTCCCGGCGGGACGGACATATTTAAAAGTAGTCTCGTTCAGGTCGCCGAAATACTGCGCACCGCCGAGACCCACACCAAATTCGGTGGAGCTATAGAACACCTGGGCCGAAGCCGACAAAGCAGGCAGCAGCGCCAGAGCAATATATATGAAGAGCCTTTTTATCATCTTAAGTATCAACTACAAATGTAACTTTTTATTGTCTAGTTGCGCCTGTCAATACCCCAATAGAGCTTCTGGCGGATAGTTTGCAGGAAGTTGTGCTCATCGGGGCGGACCAGGGATATGGTGAAATTTTCTTTTTTTACTGCAATCTGTACCGAACTGGTAATCGTCTCTGTGCGCGAATCCAGAGTACATAAAAACTGTTCCGTTCGCCCCTCTACCTCGAAGGAGATAACATTGTCATCAGGCACCACTATAGGACGGGTATTGAGATTGTGCGGTGCAACGGGAGTGATTACAAAGCTCGAAGTCTGCGGGAATACAACAGGACCTCCACAACTCAGCGAATATCCTGTAGAGCCCGTAGGGGTGGCTACAATCAAACCATCGGCCCAGTAAGTATTGAGGAACTCACCATTCAGGTAAGTGTGAATTTTGATCATAGAAGAAGAGTCCTTCCTGTGAATGGTGAACTCATTGAGCGCATAAGGAGCGCCATCAAAAAGAGGCACGCTGGAATCGAGATGTATGAGTGATCTTTTTTCCAGGGTGTAAGAGCCGCGCACAAGTGAAAGAATAGCGCCTTCTACTTCTTCTTCGGGTATGGCAGCAAGGAAACCCAGCCGGCCCAAATTGATACCTATAAGAGGGATGTTGGTACCGCCGACGAATGATACGGTATCGAGCATGGTACCATCGCCGCCAAGACTGAAGAGCATATCTGTATTTACCGGTAGATCGATACGGCTGGTAAAGAAACGGGGACTGGCAACTTCAAAAGGAAGATGAGACTGAATGCGCTCATAAAATTCTTTGTAGAAAACCATCTGGAGCTTATGGTCCTTCAGCATCTGCAGTATCCTCTGCAGTACCGGTATATCTTGTTCTTCGAAAGTGCGATTATATAATGCTACTAACATGCATATAGATTACGTGTCCTCTCCGCCCCTTACTATTCGCTATTAGAGTGTAAAAATAGTCCTTTTTCACCCAAATGGTTAAAGGCATACTCAAAACGAAGCTTTAGCTGGTAAGCTGTGACCAGGTCGATGCCCACACCGCCCGAATAGAGGAGCCGGTTATTCAGCTTGCTATTGAGCGGATTGGGATTGCGAACAGCACCTATATCAGCAAAAAGCTTAGGATAAAGCCTGATAGGGATAACAGACAAAACACGGATGGGAATGCCCTTGATGGTGTAATTGAGTGCTTCGTATTTAAAGTCAAAGCGAAAGAGGCCGTATTGAGGACCATCTATTACATAATATTCATAGCCCCGCATATAGTCGTTCTGGCCACCCATACCTCCAAGAAAAGCATAAGGAGGACGCTCCGGTAACATGAGCCTGCCACGGAAGATAACATCCCAGAAAACTTTGCCAAAGGGATTATTGAAGTATCCTGTTTCCACATTTGCAAAGGATTGCCAGCCGAGACCCGAGAAGCCAATGCGATTGGTAAATGAACCTATAAACTTGAAGCCGCGAAGCGGGTAGTTCCAGTTGTCGACCTTATTGATGTCGATACGAAAAAATACTTCGAGGTAATCGGCGCGGGAACTACCATCTGCGAAGTAATTGGGATTGAGATCGCGGAGGCTATCGTCTATTTCGTAAAAACGATAGGACAACTGGGCGAGATGGCGGGTAGCATAAGCAGGGCGGTAAGTATAACTGAGGTTTGTTTCAAAAATGTGCAGGACATCGCGATCTGAGCTGCGGGCAAATTCCCATTTGTTGGAATCTGTGCGGATGTAGGTTTCCCTGTTTCGCGAATCGTAAACGGAGATACCAATGCCGTGTTTTTGTTTTTTGTCTATAAAGGGTCGCTGATAGTTTATCCCGAACTTTTGCGTGTAGCCAACCTGCGCGGACAGGCTCAGCTTTTCGTGGTTGCCGCGAAAGTTGAAATGTGAGAGCGCCACTCCTATGACCGCGCGCTTAATGTCGTGGTTCTGTTCATACCACCAGACATTGAAATTACGGTCGGCGAGTTTTAAAGATATCTCAGGAAAAATGTACCAGCGTTCTTTAACTGTGATATGCCATATTACCCCTGCATTAGTGGTTTTTTCAAGCCGCATACCCACCTCATTGAATAATTCAAGGTTGATTATCCTAATCTTATTCAGATTCATAATGTACTCCAGCGAATCGCGGCGTACGAGGTCGCCATCTTTTACATTCATCTCACGAAGAACGATCCTTTCGCGGGTCTGCTTGTTGCCGGTAATAACTATCTTCATTAGCACCACATGCTCATCCAGCCCTTCGGGAATATGTCTTCTCATAGTATCGGCTTGCACATAGGCAGAAGTCTCAGCCTGGGCATAGAGTTTGGCGGAGCAGAAGAGAAAGAAAATGATGGGTAAGAAGTATTTCATCGGCCGATTACTTGCAATATAATATACGCCCTGCTTATACTCTGTATCTGCCTGTCTTTTTCATTGATCTTCACCCAAAAACGCTTCATAATCCTTAACTTTATATACCATGTTACGCCAATTATCAGTTATTGCCCTGTCTGCAGGAATGTTGGTATATGCCCTTTCTTCCTGTAAGCATGAACCATTCGCCCTTACGAAGGGAGACTTCCCTGAAGACATCTCCCGTATTGTGATCAATAAATGCGCCACCACGGGATGTCACGATGCTGCTGGCGCCGTAAATGCTGCCAGACTGAGGCTAGATAGCTGGGATGAGCTTTTTAAAGGCAGCTCGCACGGGGCGGTGGTGATACCTTATAGCCCTAAATACAGCACACTTCTCTACTATATAAATGTGGAAGCCCATGCTAACAGCGACATAGTAGCTGCGCCGACGATGCCCTATAATATGTCACCACTGACTGAGGCTGAATACAATGCTGTGAAGAACTGGATAACTAACGGGGCACCTAATGCGGATGGAGTTGTGGCCTTTTCGGGTGAACCCGAGACCCGGCAGAAGATTTATATTACTCAGCAGGGTTGCGTAGACCAACTAACCGTAGTAGATGCAAAAAGCGGAGTAGTCATGCGTACTATTGAAGTTGGCGCAACGAACAACACAGAATTGCCTCATTATGTAAAGGTTTCTCCGGACGGGAGATATGCCTATCTGTGTTTTTTCCAGGGAAAGATAGTACAGAAGATAAATACCAGCAATGATCAACTTGTGGGTACTTGCGAAATAGGTGATGGTAATTGGAATGTGCTTAACATCTCTCCGGACGGCACCAAATTGATCGTAAGCGGGACAGCTAATGGACAAATAATATTGATAAATACTGCCACGATGACGGCGATAGAGAATTTTGCCGGTCTTTTCACTCAACCTCACGGGCTTGCCACTTCAGTCAACTTTGATACTTTATATATTACCAGTCAGTATGGAAATGTGATCTACAGATATATTCTCAGCCAGTTCGACAAATCATCCATATTGTTGGAGGGAACGGACGAGACCTTTACCTCGGTGCAGGGGCAAACTCCCGACCCCCACGAATTACTAATGAGCCCTGATCATAAACTACTTTTTGTTA
This sequence comes from Flavipsychrobacter sp., assembly GCA_035626755.1. GTDB lineage: Bacteria > Bacteroidota > Bacteroidia > Chitinophagales > Chitinophagaceae > MKUN01. The sequence continues at coordinate 6,324 of DASPNB010000045.1, read as the reverse complement.
GTTGTCAGAACAATGGGACTGTAAAGGTAATAGATATTGCGACCCAACAGGTAGTGCGAACGATCCCGGTAGGTTCTGTACCAAAGGAACTTGCATTATCAAAAAAGAAAAACCAGCTATATGTCACCTGTATGGAAGATGCAGACAACAATTACTCCACAAAATCAAAAGGTTCAGTATATGTTATAGATCTGGCCACTCTACAAAAAGTCGGCCATCCCATATATGGCGATTTCTACCAGCCTCATGGCATTACGGTTGATGAACAAAATGATCGCCTCTACATCGTGAGCAGGAATGAGAACCCCAACGGACCCGCGCCTCATCATTCTTCGGGCTGCAACGGGAGAAATGGTTGGTATTCGGTTTACGATCTCAATACACTACAACCCGTGAATAGTATCCGGTACGAGGTGACGCCCGACCCATATGGTGCCGACGTGCGGTTTAAATAAGTATTTTTGCCTTCTATGCTTACGGTTTCTTTACATGGTATCAAGCTGCATGCGCCGCATGGATTGTATCCGCAGGAACATGTGCTGGGTAATGTGTTTGAAGTAGATGTGGATGTGATGGTGGCAGCAAGCGCCAAGCCCTGGCCTTTCGTAGACTATACACTGATACACTCTATAGTAAAGGAAGTTTTTCACCGCGAAGGACAGTTACTCGAGACTTTTGTACAGAACATACATAGCAGCCTGAAGGAAAATATAGCTATTGCCGAAAAAGTAAAGGTGGCTGTAAGGAAATTACACCCACCTTTAGAAGGATCTGTGAGTTACTCACAGGTATGTTTTGAAGATTAGCTCGCCAGCAATTTTTCAAGTGCTGTATCATAAGCTTCTTTCCAGTCGCTGATATAGCCCCAGCTCTCTTCGTCTACTTTTATTTCCCCGCCGGCATTTACCACCCCCAGTTTAGTAAAGCTAACATCGTCCAGTTCTGCTTCGAACATGGAATGAACCGCAGGATTAACGCTGACAATTACACGGCTTTGTGCTTCGCCAAAGAGACAGGCATCTTTGCGTATGTCCTTGTCTGTTTCTACTTCGAAGCCCAGGTTATTGTTCATCGCGCTTTCTAACAGGCAGGTGAACATACCACCCTCGGAAATATCATGAGCAGAGTTAATCACTTTCATGCCTATCAACCTGAGGATAGTTTGCTGCAGCTTGTGCTCTTCTTCGAGATCGAAGTGAGGAACAGGACTGTGTGTGACTCCGCAGATGTGGTGCAGGTATTCAGAACAGTTAATATCATTACGATTTTTACCTACCAGGTAGATGATATCTCCCGGAGCCTTGAAGTCCAGAGTCATTTTTTGCTCAAGCGAATCAAGTACACCTACCATACCAATAGTTGGTGTAGGATAAACCGGACCATCTTCTGACTGATTGTAGAAGCTCACGTTGCCACCGGTTACAGGAGTGCTTAGCTTTTCACAGGCTTCACCCATTCCTTTTATAGCGTGAACGAACTGGTAGTATACTTCCGGATTGTATGGGTTGCCAAAGTTGAGGCAGTTGGTAATAGCAACAGGAACACCACCAGAGCAAACAATGTTACGGGCGGCCTCGCTTACAGCTATCATAGCACCTTTATAAGGATCGGCAAACACGTACCGGCTGTTGCAATCGGTAGTACACGCTATTCCCTTCGGACTGCCGTGTACTTTAATGACAGCAGCATCGCTTGGGCCATTGGTGTTAGTATTACCGGTGCCTACCATTGAGTCATATTGTTCATACACCCAACGCTTGGAAGCAATATTAGGCAACTGCACTAGGTTATAGGCAACATCTTTCAGGTCAGCCGGAACCTTTATTGAATTGGGATCGAATTTCTTTATTTGTTCAAAATACTTAGGCTCGGAGTATTCGCGTTCGTAAACAGGAGCGCCACCACCGAGTACCATGCTTTCGCCCGGCACATCGGCAACCAGTTCGTCATGCATGTAAAACTTAAGGCGTTGTTCTGTAGTTACTTCACCTATCTGCACGCAGTGGATATCCCATTTATCGAAGACTTTCTGTATTGCGGCTTCCTCTCCTTTCTTCACTACTATCAGCATACGCTCCTGGCTTTCGCTCAGCAGCATCTCCCAAGGCTTCATGTTGGCCTGGCGGGTTGGCACTTTATCCAGGTGGATGATCATACCATGTTCACCTTTGGCACTCATTTCACTAGTAGAGCAAGTAATCCCTGCTGCACCCATATCCTGCATGCCTATAATAGTCTTTGTCTGGATAGCTTCCAGGCAAGCTTCAAGCAGCTTCTTCTCTTCAAATGGATCGCCTACCTGCACGGAAGGCAGAGACTCTGCACTGTTCTCACTGATATCAGCTGATGCAAAAGATGCACCGCCTATACCATCTTTACCTGTAGAAGCACCAACGATGAAAACCGGATTGCCTTCACCATGAGAGGTAGCAGAAACAGTTTCACCTACTTTAACCACTCCAACGCTCATGGCATTCACGAGCGGATTGGTCTGGTAACAGCTTTCATAATATACTTCACCGCCCACCGTCGGTACGCCAAAGCAGTTGCCGTAGTGCCCAATGCCTTTTACCACACCCTTCAGCAGCCATTTAGTTTTGGGATTATCCATTTTACCAAAGCGTAGAGAGTTCAGCGCTGCGATTGGTCTTGCACCCATTGTGAAGATATCACGGTGTATTCCGCCCACACCTGTTGCTGCACCCTGGAATGGTTCAATAGCCGAAGGGTGGTTATGCGATTCAATTTTGAATACACAGCCAAGGCCATCACCTATGTCTACCAGGCCGGCATTCTCTTCACCTGCCTTTACCAGGAGGCGTTCTCCATCGCGGGGCAGGGTTTTCAGCCATTTTATTGAATTTTTGTAGCTGCAATGTTCGCTCCACATTACTGAGTACATCGCTACTTCATTAAAATTGGGAGTACGCCCCAGTATCTCTTTTATCTTTTCGAATTCTTCTTCGCGAAGGCCAAGCTTTACTGCTTGTTCAAGCGTTGCATGTTGGTCGAGTGCTGCCTGCATGGTATGCTAAAATATTTTATTTGTAGGCTCAGAATGAGATGCAAACCTACAATATTTTTCAAGGCTGACCTAAGCAGAAATGCTAGTTGAGCTCTTTTTGAACTTTGTGCTTCCTGGCGGTTTTTTTAAGACGTTTCGGGTCTATATTGTGGGCGCCGTATGAAGATCCGTCTTTGTAGAAATTGGCTTTGGCTTCGGCTAGTTCTTTAGTTTGTTCGCCAAGAAGGACTATTTTTTGCTGTCTGGCCGGTTCTGTATTCGCGATGTAAAGCGCTGCATGGTCACGGGCCCTTTCAGCTTTCTCCAGTTGCCACTCTAGGTAGGTGGGACGGTGCTCAACAGTGGTATCTATTCGAGAGAGGCTCCTTGCTACTTTATATTTCAGGCGTTGAGCCTTATCGTTCAACTTATCGTGCTCCTTGCGGGTTTTTCGCAGTTCTTTATTGTAGTAAACTATTTCCCTCTCTGTAACATCCATTTCTGCCTGAATACGAGCCATCTCCAGCCATTTTGCTTCTATGCGGCGCATAGCGGTCATGTAGGCAGGCTCAGCGGAAGAATTCTGAGCCGATGCTGTCAGCGGCGATCCTAAAATGACCCAAAAGGCACCAAGAGCACCATATATAACAAAACGACTCATTTATTGGCTTTTTATTGTGTCTAAGGTAAGAATCTTTGTGGTTACCTTAGTGCTCAAAGCCTTTTGAGGCGCTAATTTGAGCAGATTTTGAGTAGGCCATTTATTGACCCGTATTTTTTTTGACGATATCATATTAAGTGTTACCTTTGCCCTCCCAAATTTGAGACAATGCCAAAGCTGAAGACTCACTCTCGTGCTAAAAAAACATTCAAAGTTACCGGTACGGGAAAGATCCGCAGGTACAAGGCTTTTAAAAGCCACCTGCTGACAAAGAAATCTAAAACTCGTAAGCGCCACTTGCGCCAGGCCGCTTTCGTTCACCCTGCGAACGAGAACCTGGTGAAGCGTATGCTGCGTATGCGTTAATTAGATGCTAGTGCCTCCACCACGAAGGGAAGAGGTTTTAAACTAACCAATAAAAAAACAGAGTTATGCCACGTTCGGTAAATGCGGTAGCTTCCCGCAAGAGAAGGAAGAAAATTTTAGACCAGGCCAAAGGTTTTTACGGTAAACGTAAGAATGTATATACGGTTGCGAAAAACGTATTGGAAAAAGGTCTCGGCTACAAATATGTAGGTCGTAAATTGAAGAAGCGCGAATACCGCTCTTTATGGATTGCACGTATTAACGCTGCCTGCCGTGAAGAAGGTATGAGCTATTCAGTGTTCATGGGTCGCCTGTCTTCTAAAGGCATTGAGCTGAACCGTAAAGTTCTTGCTGATATGGCGATGAACGAACCTGCTTCTTTTAAGGCACTGCTCGCACAAGTAAAATAGTCCGTTACTTAATAATATTCCGATAGCCGGTACCAGTGGTACCGGCTATTTGCTTTTAGTGGATGTAGTGTTGTTCGAAAGGAGCGTTTACCTGTATAATGGCCTTTTCCCCTTTCGGGAATATGCCATAAATAGTGGAGCCGCTGCCAGTCATGGAGGCATAGATAGCACCGCTATTGTAGAGTTGCTTCTTTATTGATGCCAGTTCCGGGTGCTGTGCAAAGACAGGAGCTTCAAAATCATTGGAGATTTTCCCTTTCCATTCTTCCAGGGGCAGACTTGCCAATCGGCTTAAATCAAATGCAGCAGATTTGGGCGTTATCATAGTAAAAGCCTCTCTTGTAGAGACATGCACCTGCGGGCATATGAGTTGAATACTGTAAGCTGAGAGGTCAAGAGAAATAGCTTGCATCTGTTCACCCCTTCCTTTAGCGAACTGCGGTGAATTATAGATAAAAAAAGGACAATCACTTCCCAACTGCAATGCTAGTTTAGCCAATTCTCCTTTATCCAGGTTCAATGCGCAATATTCGTTGAGCAGGCTGAGCATAAAAGCTCCATCTGCCGAACCTCCGCCCATTCCCGCCCCCATGGGTATAGCTTTATGCAGGTAAATGTCGAGTGCCGAAATTTTACCGGGGTATTTAGCTCTTAGTAACTCGTACGCTTTTAAGACAAGGTTATTGCTTTCGTTTCCGGCTACTTGTTTTCCGCTGAGGTGAAGCTTTGTTTCGACGGCTGGGACTACTTCCAGGGCATCTTTCAGGGCAAGTGGATAAAACACCGTTTCCAGGTCGTGATAACCGTCCTGTCTTTTGTTGGTGATATATAGTCCCAGGTTGATCTTACAATTGGGGAAGCAAAGCATTGCTGCAAAAGTATGGTAGCCGCCTGTAAATAATATGTATTTTTGAAACAAGAACAGGATGAATGAACGAAGAAGTAATAAAGCTGAGTGGGATCAGGAAGAGTTATTACCTGGGCAAAAATGAATTGCCGGTATTGAAAGGTATTGATCTGCTTATCCTGAAAAACGAGTATGTGGCGCTTATGGGCCCTTCAGGATCGGGTAAGTCGACATTAATGAATATTATAGGCTGCCTGGACACCGCCAGCAGTGGCGAATATGTGCTGAACGGAAAGAACGTAAGCAAAATGAACGATGATGAACTGGCTGATGTGCGCAATGTGGAAATAGGCTTCGTGTTTCAACAGTTCAATCTGCTTCCGAGGCTCACGGCATGGGAAAATGTAGCGCTACCGCTAATCTACGCCGGCGTCTCAAAAAAAGAACGCGAGGAACGCGCCAGAACCATGTTGGGCAAAGTGGGACTGGGCGACCGTGCGCATCACAAACCCAATGAGCTTTCAGGCGGGCAAAGCCAGCGTGTGGCCATTGCCAGGGCGCTGATCAACGACCCATCTATTATATTGGCAGATGAGCCCACCGGTAACCTCGACACCAAGACATCAATAGAGATAATGGAGCTGTTCTCTCAGATACACAGCCAGGGCAATACGGTGGTACTGGTGACGCATGAAGAGGACATAGCAAACCACACCCACAGAGTAGTAAGAATACGCGATGGTGTGGTAGAAAGTGACAAAAGAAAAGCAGAAAGCATTCATAGCTAGAGAATATAAACGCTACTTATGGCATTCAAGATTTACACAAAGACGGGAGACAAAGGCAGCACTAGCCTGATAGGCGGTGTGCGCGTGCCCAAAAGTCACATCCGTATCGAAAGTTACGGCACAATAGATGAGCTGAACTCCTTCCTGGGGATGGTATCACACTCTGCCCGGAATGCCGAGGTAGCTGAATGGCTAAGGGAAATACAGGACCGATTGTTTACTATCGGCTCAGTACTGGCTACCAATCC
>DASPNB010000044.1:0-3177 GCA_035626755.1 Flavipsychrobacter sp. | reverse complement strand
GGTTATAAAGCAGGTATGCAGGCTGCCATCGGCATCTGCCCATATACCATAGTCCTTTTTCTTGTTCAGCGCTATCAGTTCACGTGGAACGTCAAATTCGTCATCTCCCGGCTTGTACTTCCTCACCAGTTGATCAAGTGTAGTAAAGTAGTTGAACTGCTTACCTTCTGATGAGCTGTAGCCATCTACCTTACCATAAGTTATGCGCATAGTAGAGTTGGCATCCGGGTAGTAGTTCTTGCCCGGCCTCATCTTCATCAGTGCTTTTATATACCTGCGGCTCAGGTCGCGCTTGTCATTATTAAACTCGGTGATCTTCGGCTGGAACTTCTCATTAAAATTATTCACAAAGCTCATCGCATATTTAAATGCCGGATCATTCTCCAGCGTTTCCAGCTTGGGAGCTTTCATAAAAGCATTATACTTGGCACTGTTCAGCAGAAAGCTGTTGCTGTGCAGGTAGTTCGAGTAGTTAGTGTAAGCCCTGTCAGTCCTGCCATACTTGGCAAAAATCACATCTTCGTAGATAGAAGGATGCTGGTTTTTAGGCACGTTGTTGTAATACATCTTCGTCATCTCGGCCAGTATCTCTTTCTCTGTGCCCAGGTCAAATTCCTTCATCAGCGCCTTGCGGGCTTCTTCTATTCCCTTCGTGTATTTCTTTAGTGAATCCGGATCGTCTTGCCCTTTCTTCATTGCCTTATACAGCGGATCCATCGACGCAGCCAGCTTTGCCAGTGTCGACGCCCTGAATGCTTCGCTGTAATAAACACCATGCTTTGCATAGGGTTTGTACTTATCGTAGATAGCTTCAAACTCATTCATCAGGTCACCGTTCCTGGTATCACGCTCACGCGCCCACATGCTGAAGTCTTCTTCTTCCTCTTGCTTTTGCGCCACTACGCCCAGGCGCTTCAGTTGCTCTGTCTGTCCTATAAAGTACTTCCAGTAGTTAGCTATGCGCGAGTATGATGAAGTAAGCTTCAGGTATACCGACTTGTTAGCCTTCATATGCTTGCGCATAATGGCCAGGCGCTTGTCGCGGATGCTTACGATGGACGGATTTGTTTCGTTGATTGCCAGCTTCACACCATACGATACTTCGTAACGGTTAGTACGGCCGGGATAACCAAAGATCATGGCATAGTCACCTTCCTTCTGTCCGCCTATGTTTATCGGCAGGTAGTGCGCAGGCTTGTAAGGCACATTGTTCTTTGAGTATTTTGCAGGCTCGTTGTTAGCATTGGCATATACGCGGAACATGGAGAAATCCGCGGTATGGCGTGGCCACATCCAGTTGTCTGTATCGCCGCCAAATTTACCCAGGCTCTTAGGAGGGGTCGCTACCAAACGAACGTCAGTATATTTCTTATACACCAGCAGGAAGAATTGGTTACCACCAAAATACTCCCTCACCTGTGCTACATATTTCCCGTTTTCTCCATTAGCGTCTTCTATTTCCTTAGCTATTTTGGCAAACCTCTTATTGAATTCCGCACCCGTAGCTCCCGCTATGGCCGTCTTCACTTCGCTGGTCACGTCTTCCATATGGTCCAGGAACATTACACTGAGTCCTTCTGCCGGCAGTTCCTGTTCGTGGTTCTTTGCCCAGAAGCCATTGTCCAGGTAATTCTTCTGCACCGAGCTCAGTGTTGCTATCGCATCGTAACCACAGTGGTGATTAGTCAGCAACAGGCCGTTCTTCGATATCATTTCACCTGTGCAACCCGCACCAAATATTACGATGGCGTCTTTCAGGCTGCTGCTGTTGATGCTGTAAAGGTCTTCCGGGCTGAGCGTCAGGCCAAGGCGGGTCATTTCGTTGTAGTTCTTACCGATAAGCATCGGGATCCACATACCTTCATCCGCACGCGCTGGCATTATCATCAGCGCCGCACAGATCGACAATAAGAGTTTCTTCATTATATATATTGAATTAAACGAGAGGGCACAAAAATAACAATTAGCCCGATACTACCTAGCCCCTAAAAGAGGGGAAATGCCTGATTTATTGATATTAGCCGCAAAACATGTCACCCTCTCCATTTATGGAGAGGGTCGGGGTGAGGTCTCTACTCCGGCACCTCCGATTTATCTACCTGCAGCGATCCCCGCAGGTTCTTTATCTGGTACAGGCTGAAGTCCTCTTCCGCCTCCAGGGCATCGCCATACATGGTTTGGGTAGGTGTTTTTATCTGTACCGGCTTTTCGGTATATATTTTTTTCACATTCTGGTTCCAGACCAGTTCTTCTGTGCGTATCTCTTCCTGCTTGCGGGTATTTACTACTATGCTGTCACGTATCAGCACACTTTTTTTCTCTTCGTAGAAGCGGGCATACTTTGCCGTAAGGGTGCTCTCCAGCTTCAGGCTATCATCAAAAAACTCCATTTTCAGCCCCTTACGTATATCAGTAAAGGGTGGCTTGGCAAAGTCATTTCTCACAAATTCTGTCCCGTATATCCTCACCTTAGCCTTCCCGTTCTCACTATATATTATGGTCACATTGTGCGCTATATCCTCCTTCAGGTTATGGTCCCCGGTCAGGGCGTCTATTTCTTTCGGATCGTTGGTGCACGATGCCAGCGAGGCTACCACCAACAAAATACCCGGAAATATCTTCCGGGTGCTTTCTAAATAGGCTATGGTAGTTCTTTTATTCATACTTACGTTTCACAAACCACTTGTCTGCCAGCGCATTAAGAGAGAAACCTAAAGTAAATTTCACGAAGTTTTCCTTTATCAGGCCGTTGGCCGTAGTACCCCTGCTGCCCATTTCGAAAGCAGTATGTATCCTGTCCGGCGACTTACGGAACGGCAGGCTCAGGCCGGCTGTTATCGAGTATTGGCTCATATCTGTATTACGGAGGTACACATAGTCACTGCCAAAGCTGAAGCCCAGGCGGTAACTAACCCGTGGCCAGTATTTACGCATATTCTGGGCATTAGGGGTATACTCGCCTCCTGCAGCAATCCTGTAGGCGCTTGCCTGCAGCGAATCGGGATTGCCAAAGTTCCTGAATTCGCTCCAGTTGGTATGGGTATAGTCTATCCCTGCCCTCCATTTCTCTACGAGCGCATTCGTTTTGTCCTTGCCTATAAATTGTATGCCTCCGCTTATGGTCATTGGCATCGTTATAGCGCCTTTCCTGCCTGTCTGCGTGCTTACTGTATCATA
>DASPNB010000043.1:0-5874 GCA_035626755.1 Flavipsychrobacter sp. | reverse complement strand
GAGGCAGCCATAAAAAACGCAATGGGCAAGGATACCTCCAACTACGACGAGGTGCTGTATGAAGGTTATGCTCCTCATGGAATTGCTATACTGGTGGTGACCGCTACAGATAATACTACCCGTACGGTGGCCAATGTACGCTCTCATTTCAACAAAGGTGGTGGCAGCCTTGGTAACAGTGGATCAGTAGCTTTTATGTTCAAACACCTGGGCGTATTTAAACTGAAGCCCGAAGGCCTGAACATGGAGGAGCTGGAACTGGAACTCATCGACTACGGACTGGAAGAGGTTGGAGAGGATAGTGAAGGCAACATCATCGTTCGCTGCGAGTTCAACGACTTTGGTAATATGCAGAAGGCACTGGAAGAAAAGGGTATTACACCGATATCGTCTGAGATAGAATGGATACCACAAAACACTGTTGAGCTGACACAGGAGCAACAGGACGATGTATTTAAACTAATTGCCCGCGTGGAGGAAGACGATGACGTGCAGCAAGTGTTCCATAATATGGCGTAGGTTAGTTGATCAGTTGATTTGTTGACTAGTTGATTGGTAATTACATAGAGTTTATAAGTGGTGGGGCCCGGCTTCACCATTTTTTTGGTTATAAGAATCGTGGTTCAAAATAATTAGCTTTACCGCATGAAACAGCAGGCGCGTTCATTGCCTTTACTGATAGGCCGCAAGCCCGTACTTGAAGCTTTGCAGACAGGCACAGGCATAGAAAAAATATTCCTGCTGCGCACAGCTACCGGTCCCGAGATCAGTACGATCAAACAACTAGCTAAGGAATATAATGTACCCATGAGCCAAGTGCCTGTAGAGAAGCTAAACGGCATGACCAAGGCCATGCACCAGGGTGTGGTAGCCTATACCAGCCTGCTTCATTATGTAGACCTGCAATCGGGCATAGACCAGGTAGTGGACAAAGGTGAGACGCCGCTGTTCATCCTCCTTGATGGCCTGACAGATGTCCGCAATGTAGGCGCTATCGCACGTACTGCACTCTGTTGCGGCGCACAGGGTATCATATTACCAACTTCACAATCAGCCTCGCTTACAGAAGATGCTATCAAGACCTCGGCAGGTGCTTTAAAGAAGATATTGCTGTGTCGTATACCATCGGTTCCGCAAGCAATAGATGTCCTCCGTCTTAATGGTATACAAGTGCTGGGTACACAGATGAAAGGCAGCGTACCTGTGTATGAAAGCGATCTCTCTATCCCTTCCTGCATAGTAATGGGGGCAGAAGACACGGGTATCAGTAAGGATGTACTGAAGCGTGCCGACCAGCTGATACGAATCCCGATGGTCACTGCCTTCGATTCACTGAATGTATCAGTAGCTGCGGGGATGATCATGTATGAGGCATGCCGCCAGCGGCTGTTAACAAAATAGGCTTTATTACCGATTTCGTGTTTTTGGGAAGATGAAGAAGCGCGTCAATAGCGGATTTCTTGAATTCTTATTACCGATCCTGTACCGTTTTGTTACCGGTTTATTACCGCTTTGTTACCGATCCTGTTCCGGATGTTTACCGATTTGTTTCCGGTTGTTACTGCCATGTTTTTTGTTTGTCTATGGCTGCGTAAACTTGTGCAATATCAGTGCATGCCTGTGCAGCGTGTGTGCAAACATGTGCAGTTTCTGTGCAAGCTTGTGCAATGTTGGCGCAGTGTAATGCAAGGTTGATTTTTTGTATTGAATGGCTGAAAGTCTTTGCCAGTGCCTGTTTTGGGACGTGCAGACGTAAGGTAGTCATAGAAAAATAATAGCGAGGTGCTATGTTAGTGCCAGGTTATTCAAAGAGCTAGTGTTTGTTTTGTCACCGGCTGGGCCGAGACGATGGATATCGGATAAAGATACGATATGCGGGTAGGGGAAACCAAATGTTTGGCTGGCTATGTGGGAAACTTTTTGTTCCTGATGGGGCTGAGCCGGAGCTGGCGTCTATCCCCTCCTGCCAAGAGGTGGGATAAATGCCGGGGGACAAAGCTTAATCAGGCCAGGTGCAGTGTTGCCCAGCTCTGAATTTTTCGGCAAGCAAAAAATTCTGTCTCCTCCATGCCAGGAGGAGAGTTTTTATTGTTTGGAGCTATGCCAGATTTATTTGAGCTTGAAACTTAGCGGTAGGTTGAAGTTAACCGCGACAGGTTTGCCATTTTGTTTTCCGGGTTTCCATTTGGGCATAGAGTTGACAATGCGAAGAGCTTCTTCGTCGCAGCCGGAGCCTATACCACGGATTACTTTTGAGTCGGTAATACTACCGTCTTCTCTTACAACAAACTTTACTACGACCCTTCCCTGAATATCATTTTTAAGGGCCTCTGCAGGATAGCGTATATTTTCTGAAAGATATTTATTGAGGTCGCCGGAAAACTCGGGCATCTGCTCAACAAAGGTGAAAATTTCGGACGCCTGAGGTTTAGCTTCTTCCTGTTTTGGCGCAATTGTTTCCTTGCTTTGTGCGAAACATGTTGCAGATGTGAATGACAGTAGTGCGGCAGCAATGAGTTTGTACATAGTTGATTTAATATAAAGTCTGCAAAGATAGCGTGGTGTGGGTTGGCGAATGTCATGGGGTTTTAAAAATGCTTGTGGTGCATAGTGCCGTGAGGAAAACAAGACTTAATCAGCATATTCGCTGTGCTACCCACCCCAGCCAAAGCATAGCTTCGGCATCCCCTCCCTGCCAGGAGGGGAGTTTTTAGTTGCATATTAGTTGATGAGGGTTCACAAAGATCCTTCGCGAAGGGCTCAGGATGGCAAGTGTTTATTGGTTGCTGTGTCTCAATGCTGCGGACCACCCCGGCCGCGAAGGGCGGCCACCCCTCCTAAAAACAGGAGGGGATCTTTCATTTGTATTAGAATGGAAGTTAGTTTTTAAATTTTGTAAATATTGATGGATAGTATAGTTTTGCTGCTGCAATGGTTTCCCCCTAACAAGGGAATGAAAAGGGAACCGGGTGCAAATCCCGGACATTACCCGATGCTGTAAGCTTCATTAAGTGCTTGTTGCTCCTCTTGCCACTGTTAATACAACGGGAAGGCCGCAACAAAGCTGAAGCAAGTCAGAAGACCTGCCTTTGTACATATTACTTATTGCTGCTTTCGGGAAAAAAGGCACAGATAAGAAAGGCAAGGGCCGTGGCTACTTCTTTTGTTTATCCGTATCTGTAAAGGCAGCGTATGATTTGTTTTTTAAAAACCAATTTATATATGCGCAAACTTTTACTCGCAACTGCTCTCATGATGAGCATGTTTTCAGCAAAGGCACAGGTAGTGGCCACATTTGATACGTTCAGCCTGCTGACTACTTATCCCGATACTGCTTATATCGATTACTCGCAGCCATTGGCAGATATAGGTTTTAATTACGGCGCAGCCTATTTTCCCTGTGCTTATGATACTGCTTTCGGCGGTTCGTGGCTGGGAGGCTTCTCTTATTCAAATATGACAGACAGTGTAACGCATGACTACCATAATGATCACTCGGCCTACACGGCAACGGGTTATAACAACTCATTGGGTTACTGCGTTGTTTTTATGGGCTATGCGGCTGCTCCTTATATAAAGCTGCATGATACCTCTGCCGCAGGAGATTCAGTATTGGGTTTCTACATCACCAATACTACTTATGGCTACAAGACAGTACGTGACGGATACTTCTCTGCCACACCGTTTGGCGGTACATCGGGTAACGATTCAGACTGGTTCAGGCTGGTGGTGTATGGCTACAACAATGGCGTGATGAAACCTGACAGCGTGGAATTCTTCCTGGCTGATTACCGCTTTAGCAACAATACCCAAGACTATATAGTAGACGACTGGCAGTGGCTGGACCTTACCGCGCTGGGTGGGGTAGACAGCATTACTTTTGCAATGAGCTCAAGTGACACCAACCAATTTGGAATGCTGACGCCTGCCTATTTTGCTATGGATAATTTCACTACCAAAGACGCGCCTACTTCGGTAGGAAATGCCTACAAGCGCACAGCAGCAAAAATGTATCCTAATCCTGCAGCCGACCTGCTTTATGTAGAGGTCAACAATCCGGCTGTGAAGCAACTTCGTGTACTGGATATCACAGGAAGAGAAGTGCTGAGCCACCAAGTACGAGGCAGTAAAGAAGCGATAAATATCTCATCTTTGCCGGCAGGTACGTACTACCTGCAAATGAGCGGAGAGCAAGTGAACGTGGGTTCGCGCTTTGTAAAACAATAAGATGAAGTTTTTAATTACAGTAATAGCATCACTCATTATACACACTGCGGCGCAGGCACAATATGCGCCGCAGGCGGGTATAAACGGAAGCACTGCGATACATGCAGGCAGTCCGTCGTTCACGGGTTGGGCCACGCAATGTGTGGTGCAGAGAGGCTACATGGATATAGCTGATCCCGGACAAGGACTGGTGAGCTCCGGTGCGGATGCCAATGGTGCAGGCATGGCCGACATGAACCTGGTGAGCCTGGGTGACAGTGGTATAGCAACGCTGACATTTGCATCTTCTATCTATAACGGGCCGGGTGCTGATTTTGCTGTATTTGAGAACGGCTTCCAGGACCCGAATGATATGGACATGGCCTTTACGGAACTTGCCTTTGTAGAGGTGAGCTCTGACGGAGTAAGCTATCATCGCTTTCCATCACATTCGCTTACGCCCATCTCTCCGCAGATACCTATGGCAGGAGTGTTTATGGATGCGAGACAGATCAACAACCTGGCCGGCAAATACATCAGCATGAATGGCACCCCTTTCGACCTTGACGAATTATCAGGTATTCCCGGATTGGATATTAACCATGTAACACATGTGCGGCTGGTGGATGTAATAGGTGCGATCAGCAGTCTTTACGGTTCGCAGGACTCGGCAGGGCACCTTATTAACGATCCTTACCCCACGAACATTCCAACGGGAGGATTTGACCTGGATGCGGTGGGAGTGATACATATGAATCCTTCATTTGTAGAAGGCGCAGAGAGAAAATGGTTCAGCGTTTATCCGAATCCCGCGAGTGATCAGCTTGTTATATCAGCTGACAATAAAAAGATGAGTTTGTTGCTCACTGATATTATGGGCAAGCGGCTTTTCGGCGGGGTTTTTGAGACGAATACGGTAGTTAATATGAATGAATACGCGGCGGGCATATACTACCTGTACGTGGAAGATGAAAAAGGAAAAAGATGTGTAGAAAGAATTGTAAAACAGTAAGCATATTATTCGCCTGCCTGCTCTTCCTGCTTTCCTGCAAGAAGGATAAGCCTATTGGTACTAATGACCATACACCGCCCGTATATACCGATGCCAAAAATGTGTACGTGGTATGTGAAGGAAGTTTAGGCAATGGCAATTCGGCCCTGACCCTGTTCCGGCCCGGAGATGAAACTGTTTATGAAGATGTTTTCAAGTCGGCCAACAATGAACAGCTGGGAGATGTATTCCAAAGCATGACGAGAATAGGCAATTACCTATACCTGTGCATCAACAATTCGGACAAGATCGTTGTAATTGACAGGCAGACCTGGAAAAATGTGGGGACAATTCCCGTATCGAAGCCAAGATATATTGCAGTAGTGAACGAGACCAAGGCCTATGTTTCTTCCCTGTACAGCAATAAGCTGACTATCATTAATCCTAAAGAGATGGAAGTGACCGGCACGGTGACGATGCCGGGAAATAATGCGGAGGGCATGCTCTACTACAAAGAGAAATTATATGTGACGCTTTGGGATACCGCGGTAAACAAACTATATAGCGTAAACACCAGTAACGAATTTGTGAACCCTGTGCAAACGCTGGCAGGCTCTGCGCCCAAATATGTGCTGGCAGACAGGGAAGGTAAGCTATGGGTGATGGGTGGTAATATA
>DASPNB010000042.1:0-7212 GCA_035626755.1 Flavipsychrobacter sp. | reverse complement strand
CGTCGCACCGGTTAATGAATTTTAGGGCAGCAAGTTTGCCATCGCTAAACTTCCTGATACTATCTTTTTTTGTTACAAAGCTATAGGTCAGGCTTTTTCGTTCAGGCATTTCCCGTGGCACTACTTGCTCCACGGTGTCGCCTCGCGCGGGCCCGTTTAGTACTGTCTCGCTTTCGCCTGTTTGGCCTCGGCTGCATCCCGCAAATAGCATTATACCGGCCAAAAAGTATATCGTCATATTTTTTTTTCTAAACATCATCTGTTCCTATCGCTCAGTTTAGGGCTTGAAAAGTCATGCCAGCCGCGTAATTAGTATTATTTTTATCAAACTCTTATGAAGATAACCTCGTCAAAAGCAGCTGTTGCAGATATAACCGGGAATTTGCTGGAGACATACAGGTTATATGGAGCAGAGGTTTTTGTAGCAGAATTACATAAGCTGGTATTAAAACAAAAGGTTCGCTTTCCCGTACTGGAGCATTCGGCCATGATGCTGTACCAGGCAATTCCTGCGAAGAAACTGCTACCTCTCACCGACAAGATTATATCCCTCCACGAAATAGGAAGCTACGTCTACGCAGGCATTATACTGCAGGAACATCTTGATACAGATCTGAAAGCGGCCATCAGCAAAGCCATGGAATATATAATAGAAGGTGACGAGTGGTATGTCTGCGATATAATAGGGGAAAGGGTAATGGGCTACGCTCTACTCACAAAACCTGGCCTAACTATACCCTTATTAAAGCAAATGACTACCCACGAGAGCAAATGGATCGTGCGCTGTGTAGGAGTTGCTACTCACTATGCCGTAAAGAAGGGTTTGAAAAAAGAATATGTGGAAACGATGTTTCAAATCCTCCTAAGCCAGGCACAGGCAACTGAATTCCATACCAAGACAGGTATCGGCTGGGGAGCAAAAACTGTAGCCAAATTCCATCCCGGCATTATCAGCAAGCACAAAGAACAAATAGCCGGTACTAAGCAATGGTTCAAAACCAAAGTAGACATTGGCCTTAGCAGAACCGGAAAATATGCCAACAGGTATAATAGCTAAAACCATACTGAACAAAACCAAAAGGCGCGATCCCTGGTTCCTTGACGACTATACTATCAATCCATATAGCGGCTGTTCTTTCAATTGCCTGTATTGCTATATAAGAGGCAGCAAATACGGAATGCACATGGAGGAAAAGCTGTCATTCAAAACAAATGCTGTAGAACTCCTGGATAAGGCGCTAAAAAACAGGGCAAAAAAGGGACAGTACGGTATCATTGTTCTTTCGTCCGCTACAGACCCCTACTTGCAATTTGAAAAAGAATTACAATTAACGCGTCAACTTCTTGAGGTTATTCTTCATCATCGTTTCCCTGTCCATATCATTACTAAATCAGACTTGGTCATCCGCGATTTTGATCTCCTTCACCAGATAGACAAGCAAGCTATCATCCCCGGAGATCTTACTGACCAACTACTGAACGGCACTATTATCACCTTCTCCTTCTCTACGATCAGCGAGGAAATTGCCCGGATCTTTGAACCCGGTGCCACCCCGCCGTCCTGGCGCCTTTCTACACTTAAAACAACTGCAAATGAAGGTTTTCTAACCGGGGTAAGTATGATGCCGATGCTGCCTTACATCACCGATACAGGTGAGCATCTGGAAGAGATGTTTGGCGCATTCCGGGAAGCAGGCGCCAAATATGTTTTCCCTGCCACAATCACACTTTTCGGAAATGACACCGTCGACAGTAAAACCCTCGTTCTGCGTGCTGTCGCCAGGCACTACCCTCTGTTATTGGAAAAATATGAGCGCCTTTTCAGTCATAGCACCGACATGCCCGGATACTACAGGCAAGCCTTCTATAAAAAGGCGGCAGAGCTAAGCGAAAAATATCAGCTCAGGAATAGTATCATTTAATCCCCTCGTAGTATAAATCAACGCATTCATCCTTAAAAAATCCTTTTTGAGGAAGTGTGCCTCTATCCGGCATCCATCCTTTTCTATCTTTATAAAGAACCATTAACATTGGAAAATGAAGAAACTGGCCTGCCTCTTCCTGCTTCTCACAATCATATTCTTCAGCTGCAAAAAAGAAGAAGACAACAACAATCAAAACCCGGGTGTAGACTGCAGCACCATCACTTATTCGGGTACTATAGCGCCGCTGGTGACAAGTAAGTGCAATACGGCAGGCTGCCACGCTTCCGGATCTGTTAACGGCGACTATACGGGCTACTCCGGCCTAAAAGCTAAATTCGACAACGGCTCGCTTAAGCAGCGGGTAATAGTGGAAAAATCGATGCCTTCGGGCAGCTCGCTTACGGAAACACAGCTCAAGCAATTTGAATGCTGGATAAATGCGGGTGCGCCGAATAATTAAACACTGTAGTATCTAATGTATAATGGAAGTGATTGACGTTATATTATCATGGTGAGCGGAGCCGAACCATCCACAGCGCGTTCTTGCCCTCTTGGTGGGTTTCTCCTACCGTCATTGCCTGCCCCCGGCGGCAACTCTCTCATGGAGCGCAGCGGAATAATCTCACAGCATGTTCTTGTCCACATCTCCCGTCATTGCGAGCCGCAAAACCTCCCAAAGCCAAAAACCAATCCCTCAGCTGACGCGGCGTGGCAATCTCACCTCACGTTCTTGCCACCAAATTAACCTGTCATGGTGAGCGGAGCCAAACCATCCACAGCCGGTAAATAAAAGTCAGGTGACCAAACGCGCGGCCTGCCAGCATGCTATTCAGCGTTTTTCATTTCACTCACTACCTTAACAGTCTCCACACTCACGGTGCAAACCCGCTTTATCAGGTCTATCACCTGCTCTTTATAGTCGGCGAACTTGTAGGTGTTGAACTTTTCGGCGATGGTGGGGTCTTTGGGTTTTGATTCCTTGTATTGGTCGAGTATCCACTCGAGCGCGGAGCGATTGCCTAGTTTGTAGTCCCAGGCCCCGGGGGGGATGCCACTGATGGTGGTGGCTTCATCCAGGGCTATAGTGCCTGCGGCTTTGTCTGCCTTTAGTTTTGTTTTGGGTGTTCCTTCTACTTCTTTAGTGGTAAGTTTCAGCTCGTATGGCTCTACTGTCTCGTAGTTGATATGCAGGTCCATCAGGCGCTGACCCCAGCGTACCCAGTCCCAGAAGTTGTCGTAAAATGGTATGCGGGGAAAATCTCTTTTCAGGTTCAGCGCGTACTTCTCTCTATACGCGGGATTATGCAGTACCCCATACACATAATAGAAGATATCTTCTTTTTCAGGAGGACCTACCGGATAGGCTAGAGCGCCCTCCGGCATGCCTTTCTCGTAACTGGCATGGTAGGCTTCCTTTATCTTCTTCTGGTCTTTGCGTTTGCCAAAGAGATAGTAGTTGGCAAATTGCTCAACAGCCCAGTCGGTAATGTTATCAATTTTTTCACCCTTATGATAAGAATACAATGGTAAGCATTGACTGTCACCTGTAAAATGAAGGTCAATAATATTATTACTTGCTAATGAATGAAAATCTTTTGTATTTCCAGGTGAGTTTATTGCAATAAACTTGTTTACATCAGAAAGTTTGTAAATATTGGGCCACTGATACCCACGCTGATTCAAGTCGCTTGAATAGTAGAGCGATTTTTTTAGGAAGGGTCTATAAGCATAGGACACAATTTTCTCCTTACTAAAGGTCAACATTTTGTTAGCCTCCAAGAGACGTGAGAGATTCTCATCCCATTTTATTTTTGAAATCGTTCTGCTGCCTACCGCCTCAACCTGACTATTATAATGATTAATTAAAAAAGTCATTTTGCGAGTTAAATCGACATCACTCTCTCCTACAGCCCACTCATCTCTACCAGTTTTTAACCCGCTTGAGAAATTTTTAAAGATCGCCTTCTCATTTTTACCGCTTTTTGCCTCTTTATCGATGAGCGCGATCAGTGAATCAAAATCGTTGTTAGACTGATTTATCCAGCTATTTTTCTTGTCTGGAGTAATATGATCGAACGGTATTGTTTCTAGCTTATGTTCTATCAACCACTGTAGCTTTTCTTCTTTCTTCCAAAAATCATCCATTGTTACATACTGCACGGTACATTTCTTTTTCCCCTTCCCTTCTTTTTTCACTAGGAACATTATTGCAACGCCTGTCTGTATGCCAAATACATTATGGCCTGTGCCGGATATTTTGGGATTGGCGCGTACGTCACTTTTAGTATCTATGATGTAGGCGAAATCAAATTCATCCTGTATCACCTTCCTGAAGCCGTCAAAGGCCCGACCATCTATAAAAGAACGGTTAGTAACAAAAGCTACAATGCCATTATCCTGTATGCGATCAAAGGCCCAGCGGTAAAAGCGCGTGTACATGTCATACACAACGATCTGGTTTTGAGCGGTTCCATTCTTTATAAAGGTTTCTTTTATGCGCTGATCTATCTCGGTGTATTGCCTATTTGCATTTTGCGAATTATAGTTCTCCTGCTTGGCATTGTAGGGAGGGTTACCTATCACTACGGTCATCTTCTTACTGTTCTGCCGCATGATGCGCTTAGAGTTCTCTTCAGTAAACGGATTGAAGAGGTCATTCTGCCGGGCACGCTTGAAGCCAAGGTTGTCGAGGGTATCCATAAAGCATAGATGTTCAAACTCCGCGTACTCGCCTGTCTTCTGTTTGTAGGTAAACTCTATGTTCAGGTTGGAGATATAGTAAGGGAGAATGGCTACTTCATTGGCATGGAGCTCGTTTTTATACTTATATTCCAGCTTGTCTTTGCGGATGTGGTCTATGATGTCGCAGATGAAGGTGCCGGTACCTGTGGCTGGGTCCAGTATCTCCACGCCTTTGTCTTCCAGGAACTTGCCGAAGTATTTGTGTGAGAGATAGTCGGTGCTTTCTACCATGAAGCGCACTATCTCGTTAGGCGTGTAGACCACGCCAAGCCTGTCGGCGGCCTTGGGGTTGTAGCTTTTATAGAAAGTCTCGTATACCACCTTGAGAAACTTCTGCTTTTCGTGGTGGTCGGCTATGCCTGCTGCCGCGGCATTGATGGCATCGTAGTAGTGCTTGATGGCATTCAGCGTCTGCTGACGCAGGGTACGGGTGAAGAAGCTCTCCACTACTTTCTCCAGTTCCTTAGCTACGTTGTTCTCCCTGTGGAAGTGTGGCTCGTCGAAGATGGTATTGAAGATATCGGCAGTAAGGATATGCTGGATCATCATCTCCTTGGCATCGTCCTCGCTCACATCGGGGTTGATGGCTTCCTTACATAGCTCGAGGAACTCTGCCAATTTCTTCCTGTATTCCTTGTTATCTTTCTGCTCCTCTATAATACCGCGCAGGGCAGTAGTAACCTTGGGTATATCTTCCTTAAAGTGCTCAATAGCCTTCCGGAAGCTCTTAACCTCGGCGCGCTCATAATTGATAAAGGCATGTATGAGCTTATCCAGGTCCTCAGCCTCCTTCATAGAAATGCGCATTACCTCATCGCCATGCTGTATGAGGACGGCATGAGCGCTGTCCTCGAAAAGTATATTATCGTTAGGGTAACCCTTGGCAAACTTCTTCCTTATCTCCTCGTCTATGTCATCTGCTTCGTCCTTGCTCTCCCAGTAGCCCCAATCCTGTCGGAGGCTGTCCTTCAGGGTGCCATCGGGTGTGACATTATTGCCTTTGGGCGACTTGATGGTTATCTCAGGGATGAGCATGAGGCCTTTCTGCTTGGCATACTCGTCCAGCAAGCTCTGAAAAGCGTTCCTTATAGCAGTTTCCTTTTTGGTGCCGCCAAAATGTATGATGTTCTCTACTTTTCTCTGGTATTCTTTAATAGCGTGTATGCTCATTGCCGGGGTTCAGTACTTGAAGGAGGGTAAGATACTCAAATCCCTCATTTCCTAAAACGGGCAAAAAACGGAAAACCCCTCTGGAAAAGTCCCCTTTGAAAAGTCCCCTCTTGAGAGGGGTGGCCCGCTTTTCGCGGGACGGGGTGTGTCCTCAGCGGACGAGCAAAACAAGTCCCCTTTGGAGAGGGGATTAAAAAGAGGCTACAGCTCCACTTTCATTATCGCCAGCTTGCCGTTGGCGCCGGCCAGGAACATAACGTCGCCCTTACCCTCCTTGATAACATGAAATCCTTTCTCGTCCGATAATGCTCTCCATACTACGCCATTGTCAGTAGAAAAGTCTATCCCTGATGGGCCTACCGCGAAGATCATTTTTATCGCGCTTTTTTGCGCCAGGCATTCCCTGTAGCCACGTGTGGTGCCTGCGGGAGCCTGCCATGTTTTACCCTCATCAGTGCTGTAGAAAAAGTTGGCGGTCCGCACGGTGTCATTTTTATAATCTCCTCCTGCTATCAGCCAGCGCTCATCACTGTGCCCGGTCATAAATGAATAGGTACCCGTGCTTGGCGAGCCCGACAGCATTGGAGTGGATATTACCCTCCAGGTTTTCCCCCTGTTGCGGGAGAAATGCAATCTCGATACCATCCCGCCAGTTGCTACCACTACTCGCTTGCCTTTAAGACATTTGATGGCTGTCCCGCTTGCCGCGAACGAGGCTTCGCCTTCTTTCAATTCCGGGCTATTCCGGCGTTCAGTCCAGGTCTTTCCGCCATCATCAGTAGAGAGCAGCAGCATACGTCCCTTTACCGGGTCTCCGTGAATCATGCCATGTTTTCTGCCCCCTTCTTTCCAGAAGTCTATTCCATCTATAAAGGCCGCGCTGTCGGTATTCTTATAAAGTTCCTTCCAGGTCCGCCCACCATCCTCGGTACGCAGTACATAGGCCGGACTACCGGCATTAGCTATTACCGCAGTATTAGAGTCAAATGCGTAAAGGCTGCGGAAGTCACATTGCTCATAGCCCGCTACCTTTCGGAACGTCCAGTTTTCACCACCATCTGCCGACCTGCCTACCCAACCCTTACTGCCACTCACCCACACCGCCTGCTCATCCGCAACAGAAAGGCCGCGAAAGGAGGCGTCCGTTTTGATATCTTTGTACTCCAGGGAGTACTTCTGGCCCGATGCCGGAATCGAAATGAACAGTAAAATGATAAAAATCCGGCATATCATATTGTAACTTACAAATTTTATCGTGTTGAGACGTACGAAAATGGCAGTCAACATTTTGGAGATTTTTTGAACTTTTTTGAACTTTTTTGTAAAAAAATGGCAAAGAAGTTATCCACATAAAAAAGCCCCAAAGTTGCCTTTG
>DASPNB010000041.1:0-17820 GCA_035626755.1 Flavipsychrobacter sp. | reverse complement strand
CAGGAAGAAACATCCTGGTCATCCCTACAAGGACAGCTGCGTATGTGCACGCTGTAAGCGTGTACGGCTGAAATCAAGTGCTGAGAGCCTCAACCGTGCACAGGTGATCAATAACTATCTGCAGTCATTGCCGGATGATACAGCGGTCATTCGCTTTGAAGAAACAACGCTGGATGCTATGATAAAACAAAGGCACGAGCTGAAATATCTCTGCCCGGCAGATGATAAAAATACTTTCATCCACAAACTTGTAAACCTTGCGATTACTAAATTCTGCGAATCCCTATGATCACAAAAGAAGGTTCGATTTTTCTACGGTCCCTTTTCATCTTTATTCTGTGCGTGGCTGCATCGGTTGTTTTTTACAGGACCGGAGAGCGTGACGCTTACCTATTGTACGCTGTCCTTGCCGCTGTTTGGTCCGTGTTCACCGTTAAAGACCTGTTCAGATGTCTGTATTGATTACGGATGAAAATTTATACCTCTCCATGATAGTAATTCGTGTAATCGAGGGCTATCTTAAACATAAACGCTTAATACTTGTACCATGATCATTGAACTGAAAATTGAAATCCCGGACGAGAAGATCGCTCCGATCATCGAGGCCGCTAAAACCATGTCCCCGGAAGCAAAGAGGCTTATTGCTGATTCAATAGTGACGAAGCTGAAAGCTGACATGGGAGATGCGATAATGAAAATGGCGGTCGATAAAATGATGGGCGCATGACAGAATTTGAACAACTCATAGCGGACATAGACAAGCGGATCACAGATTCCCCAGCTGAGCGGGTAAAGGAAGAATTTCGCATTCTGATCATTTCAATTGCGAAGTTCGCTGCACAGGAAGATCCATCCATACTGCAAAAGGGCCAGGACGAAAGCGCCCTCATGAGGAAGTTCTTCAAAATGATTTCCAGCATCGCCCTTGATGCAGTGGTGCCTTGGAAAGAAAAAGAACTGCAACAAAAAGTAAACGGGCTTATGCAAATATGGCCCATCATTCAAAAGTACGGCAATGTCCAATGAAAAAGCAGCGGATTTCTTCCGTCAAATAGGCGAAGTAGCCGCACAGGAAACCGAACGGAAGGAACCAGGCGCCTCGGGCACTCAGCCAGGGGATCCGGCGTCACAGTTCTATGTTCCCGATGGAGAACGGCCAAAACCGCAACCACCATCTGAAATTACTGAACCGCAGCCTGTACCTGGAAAACTCACAAAAGAGGAAGCGGAAGCCAGCGGAAGGACCAGCGCCCACCTTGCAGCCGGCTCGATAGAAACTGTATTCAGCTTGATTGAGCGGCTCATGTACCTTTCCAAATTCTCAGAAGATGAAAAGGAGCGGATTGTTGCCATGCAGGAAAAGGAACAATCTCAGTGGGATGACAAGGAACGCCAGCTAAACATGAAATTTCTCCGCATCAATAACAAGCACGATAAGATTAAGGAGAGAATACCAGTCCCGGATAAGGAATTAAAGATGATGGCCGAAGGGTTGGCCTATTATTCCCAGGTGACCGGTAAGAAAGCAAACCCTCAGCTTATCCTAGTTTCCACCATCACAAAAGCCATTACTAACCGCGCAATAGATATTTTTCTATGAATATAAAAGTAACCGTCGAAGCGGATATTCCTGTCGAAGAAATTGTATTTCTGAAAACTGAATTTGACAACCACAACCGGGAGGAATTTCGTATGTACAGAATTCGGAAATTCTGCGCAGTTTGTGATAAGCCGCTTTCACTGGAAGAACAGCTGCAGAATGCAAGACCTGAAGTGTTTCATTTCTGTTGTGATGCCCATAAATCACATAGCAAGGACCTTAATATTCAACCAGCACGGGAATCATACCATCGTTCTAAATGAGCCAAAACAAAGTTTATACGGTGATCGGTGCCAGGGGAACCGGTAAAACTCCTTTCATACGGGGAGGAGATTTTGAGGACGGCATGGCGAAACTGTGGGCCAAAAAGAACATGAGTACGCTGGTGATTGATGAAATTGATCACCCGAAGTACCGGGACGTGCCGGTGCTCCTTCCAAAGGACTATAAGAAGCTGTCAACAAGTGTTGGCCTTTACCGGACCATCTGCCAAACCCAATATATGGATGATCTGATGTACAAAATAGCCAATGAGCACCTGATTTGGAATACACTAATCGTTTTTGAGGACTGCCCTAAGTATATTCGGAAATCGTTCCGTCGTGATATTGAACTTTCGCTGATCGGGAACTCAAAGCAGCAAAATGTGGATCTGTGCTTCATTAACTGGAATTGGTCCGATACTCCGCCTGACCTTCTAAAAAAAACCAATTACATAGCGATCTTTAAGACTGGGGATGATCCTTCCTACCGGAAAGATTCCATCCTTCGCTGCTATAATGCCTGCGCTGAGGCCCAGCAGCTGGTGAATGCTGGAAAGCATCCCTATATCCTTATCGACACCGGATTATAATACCCGGAAATGATACGCCCCCATCATGTAAACAAGAAGCCTTTCCTGTGCCGTATTTGGATCCATAGGTGGGTTTATACGGGTTACATGATGTTTCGCCGGCGAAGATGCTATAAGTGCATCAAATGTGGTTCTGTGCGAATTATAGACAATTCTAATAGTTCGTACAGAAGGTTTGACACATAATCTTTCGTACGGGCGCGAAGTTCCCCCCTTCATCTTACGCTGAACTTTTGGTTATGCGCTGAAATCATGCGCAATTTTGTTTCCACAACCAAAAAACATTCGTTCTCCGAACCAAAATTTTCACTATGAAAAAATCATTCTTCCTCCGCGTTCTCTCTATGATTGCATCTTTCTTCAGCAATCACCTAAATCTTTTTGCTGACGCTTGTGAGCGCCAGTTCACCTTGGGAATCATTCAGCGTTCCGGCGCGATCACTTCTCCGGGATATGCTGCTGATGAACGTGATGAGGCCGATGGCCGTATTGTGCGTACCGCCCTTAATACCATAGCACAGAATGACCCTATTGTGAATATGCAAGGGGAAATTAATATGCTTCCCAATGTGCCTGCAATGACGCAGGTGATCGTCAGCAACGCTGGAGGTGGAGCAGTTGCTAAGACCGTCTACTTCCTTAATGAGGACATTTTTAACGCTACTCCAGGCAACAACGGATCGGGAGAGGCAAGTATCTCCAACACCTATGGCGATGGATGGAGCGGAAACGGCTACAACCAGCTTGCCAAAGCCTTGTCTGCCCAAAACGGTATCAAATGCTACGGACTCACCTTGTCCTTTGTGACCACATCCACCGGAAACGAGAACTCTTCCGGCCTTGCAACGGCCCAGCCGACCTGGTTAATGGCAAGCATGGTGGGGTCAAGCCAAATTCCCAAAGGATTCGTGCTAAACGCAGGTAAGCGTAACACTCAGTACCTCTCAGGTACAATGACTATAAGCGGTGTGTTCTTCATGAACTCACTCTGCCAGCTCAGTTATGTGGTGCCGGCTGGTAACACTGTTACCCTCACTGTGCTCACTTCCCCCTTGTCTTAGTCCTGGGGTTGTAATCGGAAACATTCACCGTAAATCAATCCTTAGGCTATGGATACTAGCGCAGAATTTGCACAGGTAGTAAAGAAAAAACAACTGAAGGCACCGGTTTCTTACCGCGACGTCGCAGTGGTGATCGCAAACTCAGAGCCGGACCTTGTGGACTACTTGGTAGCAAATGATCCTGATCAGGTTTACTCCCTTCTGAACCGTGCGCCGGACCACGGCCTGGTGATTGGAGAGAATGCCGGGTTTATTCCTTCCGCAGATCGAGCAAAGGCTGAACTATTGGCTGCACTGGCAACGAAGGATTACCGGACAGCAAATTATGTTCTGAGAAACTTTAAAATCAATATGCGCGCTGGCAACTGGACCGTGCATCCTAAAATCATCGAATCGCTCAAAGACATTGAAGCGGTGGGTGTGTGCAGGGATTGCGAGGGAGATGCACTGCGCTTTAAACTGGATTTCTGATGGCTACAGTTGGAGAAGGATTTAAAAATGTATGGGAAGGTTTCCTGGGAGGTCCTAAAACGACTGCCGGAAGCACCACGACCACTACGACCACTGAGCCGTCGACCAACTACGGGCTGATGATAGGTGCCGCTGTGCTCGGGATCGCGTTAATTGTCGGGCTGATTTTCATGGCTAAAAATAAAGGGTAAAATGAACGAGATAAAGGATGCGCTGGAAGGCGTAAAAACACAAGCGGCAGACGCCGCCAAAAGTTTTAAGCAAATGCAGATTATACTGCTTATTGCCATCCTGCTTACCGCAATCGCCATTTTGCTTGTTTCAATAAAAATGTCTAAAGGATAAAAATTATGAATGCTCCTGCAGTACCAGCCGCTGTAGTTCCTTCGGGGACCTCAAAAGGAATGCGCCAGCTTATCGCTGCGCTGATCATTTTCGCTCTGCTCATTGTGGCGATATACTATTTCGTCATTCGCCCGGCAATGTTCTGGGCGCAGGTGAAGGTGCTGGTGGCCCAGGAAGCGGCTGCATACGGAAATAAGGCTTCAGAAGTAGAAAAGTTACTCCTGGTCGGTGTTCGTGACATCCGTAGCGATAGCGGACTGTATGGCCAGGCAAAAGCCTTCGCCAAATCTTCGGGCCTTCCTATTGAGCGCGTGCTTGTGGACAGCGCCCTTAGCATGGCGAAACAACTGAAATATATTAACTGATTACACCTATGGCAGACGCAAAAAAGAAATCCCCGGCGCTGATTATCCTGGCGGTAATCGTATTTGTCGGCATTGTGGTAGCACTGATCTTCATGCTCAAGGGGGCAAGTAAAGATAAGACCACGACCACTACCACGACACAACAGCAAGAAACCAAGAATACCGGTCTGAGCGGACTAATCGCCGGACTTAATCTCTCAGGTCTTGAACTGTCATTATTCAATGCGTAAAATGAATGTCAGGCTCAGCTGCAATACCAATGAAAGTAAAGCTGATCATCGCAGGGGTAATACTTATCCTTCTGCTGGTGATCGGAATAGTCATTTATTCCGCTGGTAATCGCAAAGGCAAAAGCAAGGGACAGGTGAATATCTCCACGCTCCCCGCGGACCTTGCAGGTGGACAGGGAGCACAAGCCAGCGAAAGCGAAATCCGACAGTTGGCGTCCGAAATTTACGAGGACATGAAGGGTCTCAATGTATGGGGCCATAACATCACGCCATGGCAGCGTGTACTTGCCCTGAGTGATACGGATTTGGTCCGCCTATCCAATGAATTCAATACGTCATATCAAAAAGAAAGCGAACAGACCCTAAAGGAATGGGTGGATAGCGAAGTGGGAGGCGGAACGGCCTGGCCAACTGTTCGCGAAACAGTTTTAACTCGACTTAACAAACTTAACATTCTCTGACTATGAAAAAGACCCTTATTGTACTTGCAGTGATCGCGCTAGTGGCTGTGGTTGTCACTGTGATATACCAGGTCGTGACCCGTAACCTGCGTAAAACCGTATTTGGAAAACTGCAGGCATCAGCGAAAAAGCACGGCAAGACACTGGACGAGGTCGATGCTACTGAAAAACTTAAAACCCTGAATTACTTCCAGCTACGTACGCTCAGTCAGTGGATGGATTTAATGCTACTGGATAAGAAGGTAGCTGATGATGATGCAAGGCTAAAGGCGCTGAAAGAAAAAATGAAATCCCAGATCGCCCTGTGGCCTGCGGCTAAATATGAAATGATCGTTTACGGGTCTTAATAACAAGCACGATGTCAGACCAATCCAAAAAGAAATCCTACGTGGGCGTGATCATCGCTGTGGTCATCCTGCTCATCCTGGCTGCGGTTGCAGTTGTTTGGTACACGAACCGGAAGTTTCTGAACAAAACTCCTGTCCCTACTACGACTGATCCGGCACCAGTCAGTGGAAGCGTTTCGCCAGGCGGGAACCGTCCAGGAAGCACTTCAAGTTCTGCGCAGGAATCGGCGGCAAGTGCGGTTTCCGGAAGGGGATAACATATAGCAATGAATGAGATCAAAAGATTTTATATCCAGCATCGAAAGCAGATACTTGTCGCACTAGCCGTATCTGTATTCGTTGCCCTCATTGTAGTAATAATTCTTTACGTGCAGTACATGCGCAAAAAGGCGCTGATAGAACAAATAAAAATGCAAAACACAAACCTCAGTCCATTTCAAAGGGATGTCGTCGCCAGTGCGATGGCAGAACTGGAATATTGGGATGGTCGCAAAGAAACCGATGACGCTCTGCTTGATAGGCTGAAAGACTATTACCGGGCTGCAGGTGTGAATGTAGACAAATGGACCAAAGACCAGATCCAAGACACTGCATGGAGTAGTGCATTTATCTCTTACGTGGTGAAAAATGCTAATGGAGGAGATTTTAAATACTCAACCAGTCACAGCCAGTACGTGATTGATTCCGTAGCTAACAAAATGCAGGATAACAACCGCGGGTTTTACGGGTACAGAATATCGGAGGATAAACTTCAACCAGGCGATATTGTCGTATATGCGCGCCAAACAGGAGTTGATTACCTCACTAATTCCGCTTATCAATCTCATGGCGATGTTGTGGTGAAGGTCGAGGGAGAGGTCGCCTATGTGGTAGGCGGAAATGTGTCGAATGGTGTCACTATGAAAAAGATTTATTTGAAAGAAGGGTATTTCGATCAATCGAAGAACCGGGATAAGTATTTCGTAATCGTAAGAAAGAACTAACGCTATGGCAACGGTAAAAGAAACATTAGAGGCGGAGGTAAAAGCAAAGAACGCATTGATTACTGCTAACAGCAATGCTATATCCTCGGCAAGGAATTCTCTCTCTGCTCAAAGGTCAAGTGCGGCCAGTTGGTATGCTTCTCTCGTGAAGGATTTTTCTAATTGTGTAGGCTTTACACTTGCGGATTCTGTAAGCTATTACATAGATGCCAAAATTCTTATCCCTGATGCTTATGTGAATAAGGGACGAGGTTGTTCTGCTGATGGTGCGAAAAAGCGTATAGCAGACACTAACTATTATGTTCAGAGGGCAATCGATCAGTTAGAAATTATTTCTAACAAAACCACCGATAATGAACTCCTGAATAAGCAGATAAACGAACTGCAGGACAGGATCAATGAACTACCCGAAAGCAAGCAGGCCATTGTAGCTGCAAATACCATAGCACAGACCAACCTTGCAAAAGAGCAGGGAAAACAGCGAGTAATCACTATTGTGGCCGTGGTGCTAGGCTTTTTGATCGTAGTAGCTGTTTCCGTGTGGTGGTTCAAATTTAGAAAAAAGTAAACCCAATTTTAAAACTATACCTATGCCTAAAATCAATTATCTCCTTTCCGACGAAGACAAGGACTTCCTTGTAAAAAATGCTTCCTCTATCAGACGTGGAATGAACATTCTTTTGAAAAACAACTCATCTGAGCGCATCCAAAATGGATTGAGCGAAGCGGCTAGCCAGCTGGATGATTATGTGAAGCGCTTCACGCCGGAAGCACCTGCAGCACCTGAAGCATCTGCAGAGCCTGGCGCATCCGCTGCACCGGTAAAAAGGAAAAGGAATTCCCCAAAGTAAAAACATCTATGAAGAAATTAACTTGCTTTCTGATTGCCCTGGCTTCGTTCGCTCACGCGTTCGCAGCTATTACCATTACCCCCACTACCCTACCCAATAACAATACCGGGTGTAACTACTCGGTATAGATGACGGCGCGGGGAGGTGTAGCTCCGTACAGGTGGACCATTAGTGCAGGA
This sequence comes from Flavipsychrobacter sp., assembly GCA_035626755.1. Lineage (GTDB taxonomy): Bacteria > Bacteroidota > Bacteroidia > Chitinophagales > Chitinophagaceae > MKUN01. The sequence goes on along the minus strand of DASPNB010000041.1, from coordinate 10,074 downwards.
TCACTTCCTGCTGGTCTTTCCATCGGAACCGGTAACGGAATTATTTCAGGGGTGACCACTGCCACGGTAAGCACTACCTACACCTTTACCATTCGGGCAACCGATAAGGTTTCTGCAACTGGATCACGAAGCTATACCGTTACGGTTGCGCCGGTAACCACTCTGAACACTAACCAACTTATTTCCATGTGGACCCGTAGCGTACCGGATGCCTGTGGGCTGACTGGTACCTTCTATTCGCTTTGGAATAAGTCCACGGACGGAACGCCAGGCACGGTTAGCTCCGTTAATGCCGGTACGAACCTCTCGATCACGGCGGGATCCGCTACGGTTAATCCTACGCTGTCCACGATACCCAATCCTACATTTACAACATCGGTAACAACACCTATAATAAAAAGAAGTGATGGGTCAACAGCTTTTGAGGCCGACAACGCTGCTGCAATGGATATAACCGGAGCTGTTTCAGCCTCTTTCGGAAATAGGAAATTATATAAAAATGACGGTAGTACGATTTCAATTGACTGGCAAGATATGGAAGTTGAAGGGGACTGGAATATATGGAAGTCCACAGGAAATTTAGGTTTTTCCTATCCTACAAATTACTTAGGACTAAATGATCCTTCAACAGGCGAAGCACAAAAACTTGGTTTTGCAACAAAAGGAACTATTCACGCTACGATTGACACCGTAGGAAGGTTTGCAATAGGAAGGTCAAATCCTACTGCCTGGCTTCATGTTGACAAGGCAACCGACGGTGACCCTCTTGCAATTTTTGAAAGCGCTCAAGAAGGCGGGATGAGTTTAATGTTAAAAAGTAGTTATACAGGCGGTATAAATTGGAGAATATATTCTCAAAGCAATGGAAACCCTAACCCCGGAGGACTTGGATTTTATAACGGTTCTCAATTTATGATGCAAGTAAGCAACTACGGTATTTCGGTTGGTCAAAATGCGCCTACATTGACCTCAAGATATTTCGCCGTGGCAAGCGGAACAGGCACCGCAAATTGGGTAATTAGATTACAGAATTCTGCGGAAACGCAAGACATGTTTAGCGTTCGTGATGATGGACTTATTGATGAAATGACTACATCCACGGGATCAGCTTCCTTCACAACCACTGCAGCTACGGACACTGTACTCATAACGGGAGGTGAAGCAACCGATTTATACTGGCTTCAACAAACCGGAACCGGCGGATTGGTAGCGGAAGATCTTCTTAGGGTGGAAGCAATATCCGGGGGCTTCGTTGCTCATCGCACGGGCGGTGGTGGAAGCGCCTCAGGCCTAACCTACAACTGGATAAGAAGAAAACAATAAACCGTAATAATAATCACTAAAAACAAAAACAAAATGGAAGTGATATCCTTTTCCCCAGCAAAATTACCCTTAGCGGTAAAAGACCAACCTTACTCTGCTCAAATCAGAATTGAGGAAAGCAGCGCATTCAATTTTTCCGTTGCTGAAGGTGAATTACCAAACGGACTTTCTATGAATGGCAACGGACTTATTTCTGGCACTCCTACCGTATCAGGAAGTTTTCCTGTAAAAATAAAAGCGGAGGACAATGCAGGCAACGTGGTATTTAAGCAATACTAATGAAAAAGAAATTTTTCAAAGAAACAAAGGTAGGCCGGGCCATAGTTGGCTTTGCTAAGGGGGCAGTGCAGTGGTTTCCTGCTGGCAATGGCCTATTGTGCGCTATTGAGAATGTCCAAGCTTTGAAAAAGAAGATTCCACTCCCACATAGATGGGATGCCATTGTGTTTGAATTTATCGGCTGTGGAGTGGTACTGAAAGCATGGCACGATGGGTTGCTTACAACCGACCAGGTAATAAACTACCTGACAGCCCTTATCGAAGCACTTCCTCAATGAATGATATGATCGAATATTGGCTGCCGCGCGGCGTAATAGCCCTTATCCTGAGCCTTTCCCTGACCGAGTTGGATATTTATGTCAGAGTTGGCTGCGCGGTCGCTGTAGCGATCTCTACGATCATCTATCAGCACCGCAAAAAAGCGGGGCAATAATAGGCCTCACAAAAAGATTATTAACAGCCATTTTTCATATACAAAATGTGAGTAACTCCTTCCCCTCGGTTAATTCATTTTCAGTCGCCAATGAAATTTTAGCTTAGTTTTGCCTTAGTTCTTACCGATTTATGAGGAAATTTCGCGAGCATTTTTCATATAGGTTTTGCTCGTCGAAAAACTGCGATTCTACGCCAGTTCTCCCCTTCCCTGCTTTTATAGTGTTCTCACTATAAACATTATATTAAATAGGCAGAGAATGAGAAAAACGTAGATAATACCACTACACGGGAATAATGGTTTGTACTACAAACCCTTACCCCTTGTTTGGGCAAAATTGTGCGCAGTTCGGTAAGGCAATCAAAACTTATATGAACTGTGCACATGAAAAAAATTGTTTTAAAACAATTTACACACCAGGAAGGTAAATACCGGGTCCACCTCGGTAACGGCACTACTCACAGCTTTTCCTCCAAACGAAAGCTGGTCGCCTTTCTGAATCAAACCAATAAGTTTCTTACTACCCAGCTTTTTGAGGTCCACGGCATTTATATGGCCGTCTGGCAGGAATACCAGCGCAGCTGGTTTTATTTCGGATGGGAAGATAACAAGCAGTACACGCTGCACTATCTTGACCAGCGCAAATGCGAAGAAAGCCTGCAGGGCTGTGAGCAGGCTTTCGTTATGGCTTGGAAGCGCCATGATTGGGCAAATGGCACCCACTCCGCCTTTATGCATATGGAGGTTGCTATTGACTGCTGTAAAGAGGTAGTCGGCATCCTACTGCATCTTCACCGCAAAAGATCCAGCACCGTGGAGATTTACCGCCTTAACGCCCTGTTAAAGCAGCTGGTTCTCGCCTCATCTACGCTATCTGCATACGGCCAGCTTGATCTCACTCACAATATTTCCTATTCCGTTGCAAATACAAAGTTACTGTCGGCAAAACTTTAATTCCATTACTATGACTTCACGCGACACACAACTGTACAGCATTATGGATGTGATTCTTTCCTGGGTGAAACAGGAAAAAGGAAATCGCACTGCATCCACGCTCTACATGAAGGCGCTGGCAGATTCCTATAACGACTGCTCAAAAATTCTCTGTACGCCAGTTATCAATCAAATATAACACCCACAAACCCCGGCAGGGATTAAGTGCACAGCTACCATGGGAAAATCTCAATTTGAAGAAGCAAGAGAAATCATAGACCGTATTTCCATTTTGCAATCTTTTGTTGATGGGCATCGCCTCGGAGCGAACGAGGAACAAGAAATGAAGGCCTTATTCGGACGGCCTCATACCAATCAGCCAGGATTTTGGTATTCACCTCTTCCCGAAGAATATAATGAAGTCACCAAGAAGAAATTATTGAGGGTTAAGGACGAACTTATTGATATGGTGGAAAAGGAAATCCAACTTCTACAAGCAAAATTTAAATCCCTATAATCCAATGATCGAAGCATTCAGACTTCCCCTGCAAAGCGGCAATGTCCTGGTGACAGCCGTGTATTCCAATAGCGGCATTCCCGCCGTTCTGGAAAAGATTGTATCGAACATCACCCAGGCGGATAATATTATCCGAATCTGGAAGAAAAAAGTACTGCGTGATAAGGTCAGCCGCTTTCTGAACCATAGGAAGAATATCATGGAGCTTCACGGCGGCCTATGCACCCCGGACCTTATGAAACTCATGGAGCAGACCCGCCGAAATTTTGATGCGCTCAAAGATGCTTCCCTGGAAGCCAACTGCCGTTTTCTGCTTTCCCAGCAACACAACCTGGACCTTTTACTTCCCGGTAAAACCAGCCGTTTTCATCAAAGCGCAATCGACACCATGCGTGAAGTGTACGCCTTTTGCCAGCAGCAACTCAAACCCTAAACTATATGGATAATCAGTCGCTTTCATTTGACCGACTTGTAAAAACCAACCTTGTACAGAGGCCCCAATTTGAAACAGAAATTTCCTACGAGAAATTCGTGGGCAGAAAAACCCGAATCCATGTTACTGAACCGAGAATGCCGGTATCTAAGGACAAAAGCAGACACACTCTACCTGATTAATCTCCTAAATCATTAACACCCCCCCCCTTTAAATGAAAAAGCTGTTTTTATTAATCGCGCTGCTGCCAGCCCTGATATTGTTTGAAATGTCCGGCATCACTCTTATTGCAGAAATGCTCCGCGCAGAAAGTGATTCGGCAGTACTTGCCGGCATGGTTTGCTCATGCGTATTCCTATTCATAAATTTTATTCTACTCAGCAATCTATATCAACTACTAAAATCAAAATCCAATGAAAAAACAAATTCTAACCCTTAGCATTATTTCAACTCTGATCGCTTCTTGCACGCGGATTGACGCCGGACACGAAGGCATTTTAATCAAACAGTATGGCTCCGATAAAGGCATCCAGGACGTTTCTCTGGTCACAGGCCGTGTATGGTATAACCCCTGGACGGAAGATGTTGAGCAATACGCCACGTTTATTCAGACCGTGGACTATAATAGCTTCGACGTAAACGCAAAGGATGGCAGCTCTTTCAGCGTTGACCCTATCCTATCCTTTAACATCGTTCCAGGTAACTCTCCGAAGATATTCAGCAAATACCGTAAAGACCTAGACGAAGTAAGCAAAACCACGATTTTGAATTACGTGAAAGATGCATTCCGTCTGCAGATGAATAAGTACACTACCGATGAGATCGTAAGCAATAGGGAAAAGTTTGAAACCGATGTACAAAAAACCCTGTCTGATGTGCTTGATAAAGAAGGCTTCAAATTAGAACAGCTCACCTCTGGCCTACAATACCCTCAAACCATTGTTGATGCCGTCAACAGCAAGAATAAGGCGGTACAGGAGGCAATGAAGGTGGAAAATGAATTGCGCATTGCGGAAGCCCAGGCAAAGAAGATGATCGTACAGGCAGAGGCCGAAAAGAAAGCCAATGAGCTAAAGCAAACGGCGCTGACTCCGATGCTGATCCAGCAAATGTTTATTGATAAATGGGACGGGAAAACACCGCTGTACGGTAACTCTCCTACTCTATTTCAGTCTGTAAAATAACTCATTTTAACTATTGCATCCACTGGTCCATGTTGCTGAACCGAGAATACCGGTATTTGAGGGAAAAGGCGCAGACCTTCTGCCTGGTTGATTACCACAAAAGGGAGATCACCATGCTTCGGACAGTGTTTGTGCAGCTTCCGCACTGTGACCTTACCATCATCCAGGAGTTAATGAAATATCAATTCAAACTTGTTACTACATGAAAGACAAAATCCGCCTTTGGCTGGTGCGCCTGTCTCTTTCCAAGAAAGAGGTGGATGTAATCCGGCGCAGTCTGCTATACACCGGCTGCTGGTCTCTGGACGTGGAACTGGAAAAGAATGCAAAGGACCTATTTAACCGATTCTAAAATGGTACTCGGATTTAAACCTCAGTTCGTTCCAAAAATCCTTTCCGGGCAGAAGATCCACACCATCCGGGAGGATAAGCACAACCGGTGGAAACCAGGAATGAATATTCACATGGCTACCGGAGTGCGAACAAAGAAGTACGAATGCTTTAAGTATGACCGGTGCGAATCGGTTCAGGAAATCGTATTCCACTACTACCGAAAAACGTGTCGTCCCCATGTGCGTATAGACGGCAGATTACTCTATCCCGAGGAGGTAATGCGTCTTGCCCGCAACGATGGGTTTGATTCCCTGGCTGATTTCTTCGCATGGTTCAATAACGATTACAGAGGTAAAATTATTCACTGGACATATACAAAATACTGATCGACTATGCCAATGATTCAATGTATAGCTATCGAAAAGCCAGTAAAGAAATTCCGCTGTGAGGTGATAAGGCATGCATCCAGTTTCCGATATCTCGATGCCCCAGACTACACATGGAAGCCCATCAGACCTAAAAGACAAGAGACCTGGACGGTATTGGCTGAAACAATGGAAGGTGCGAAACGAATTGCTGAGTACCATTTCTACGACTCTTCAAGCATAAAAATATACAACGACACCCCCTGAATAATCTAACTATGAAAAGAACATTATTCCTACTCCTATTCTCCCCGCTCCTGTCCTTCGGGCAGAACTATGGCATTGGCGTACCTCACCATTTCGGGGAAACGTTAATTGGAAGATTTTTCACTCCCACAAAGTGGGACTCCATTGCAACCCTTGCTGTTGAAACACGATGGGACAGTATTGCAGCTGAGGCACGACAGGAAACAGATAAGTATTATAAACTAAAAATTGACAGCCTTACTCAGGCAATACACATTTTGGAGTCGGAAATAATATTGAGGGAAGTAAATGCACTGCTCATTCAAGGGTTGGAGCAAATTAGACACGATGCGATCATACGGTGGAAATTCCGGTCTGCTCGAAAACTTAAAAAAATGATTCGAAGAGAAAAGGCAAGGGTTATTCACTGGACGGATAAAAAATACTGATTGCTTATGTGGAAAGACAACATCCGCGAATACTCCAACTCCCTGCAATGGCTGCAGGACCAGTGCGACCGGAAGACGAAGAACCTGGAAGAATATTCCAGGAAGGAAAAAGCCAACCCGGAATATATCCGCAGGGAAAAGGCGTTCATCGCTGCCCTGGAAAAGTGTGTGAAGGAAATCAATAGGCGCTTTGATTTTCTGAATCAGGAACTCAACAAAGCGCACCGAGCGAATAGGAAAGAATTTTACTATGCAAAAATATACGGACTCATCCTTGAAATGCACGGCCTCACCCACTATCAGTTTCTTTCCACTCAGCTGATCGAGGTCATGCACCATCAATGGAAATCATTAAATAAAAAATATGACAAAAAAAACGGATAAGAAAAAGCCGGCGAAGGACGCTGATAATAAAAAGGCACCGAAGCACGATCAAACCACCGCCTACTCCTTTAAGAAGATGGAGGAATACCTGGAATCGTGGTATTCATTCCGGTACAATGAAGTCACCAATGAAATTGAGTACCGGCACAAGTCCAAAGATGAGTGGAAAAATTTCGATGAAATGGAATTAAACGGCCTATATGTCGAGTACCGGAAGGACAATATAAAATTCTCTAAAAACGACTTGGCAGCACTCATATTCAACCCTTCTATCCAGCGTTTCAATCCCTTCCAGGATTACTTCGATAATCTTCCGAAGTGGGACGGCAAAGACTACATCCGGGAAATGGCCGGGCATGTTCAGGTGATGGAGAAATCAGAGAACAGCAAGGCAGAACAGGAACGATTTTACGTGCAGTTTAAAAAAATGCTTATCCGTACGCTTGCCTGTGCAATCAGGGATAACTATTTCAATAAGCATATTTTCATCCTGTACGGTGCAAAGCAGAACCAGTATAAATCCTCTTTCATCCGCTACCTGGTACCCACAGCCTTAAAAAAATACTATTCGGAGAACTTCAATTCCGACAAGGACAAGGACAGCGCCATTTCCCTGTGCGAAAACTTTATGATCAATATCGACGAACTGGCATCCCTGGCAAAGTACGATCTGAATAAGCTGAAAGCAACACTGAGCCGGCTGCATGAGAAGCTGCGCCTTCCTTTTGCCAAACGCGCTACCCTGATGCCCCGCAGGGTTTCTTTTTGGGGCACTACGAACGAAGAAACCTTTCTGACGGATGTCACGGGCAACGTGCGGTGGATATGTTTCCATGTGCTTAAAATCTCCGACAGCTACAACAAAGTGGACATAGATCAGCTTTGGTCTCAGGTCTTGTCGCTTTACCAGGACGAAACGGAAATGAACATCACCCTGGATGAGATCAAGGAGAATGAGGAAGCGAACGCACGGCACCAGGTAATGACTGCAGAAATGGAACTTATCCAGAAATATTTCTCCCCGGGAAGCCAGGAAAAGAATAGCGCGTTCTACACTTCTACCGATATCGTGGACCACCTCAGTAAGCTGGTATCGGTTTCCATCCGGTTAAATTCCGTGGCGATGGGCCGGGCCATGACCTATATGGGATTTATCAGGGAACAGAAGCTGAGCGAGGGTAAAAAATATCCTGAGAAAGGGTACTATGTGGACTGCAGCTGCAAGAACTGCGAAATAGAAAAGCAGAATCAACTGAGCATGATCAACGCCTTAAATTAATTCACATGGAGCCAAAATACAAGGTTGAAAACCCCGGGAAACTTAGTTCCTGGGAGAAAATAGCAAAAATAGAAATTCAAAAATGGCTGAATGATCCAGCCTACCAGCAGGAGGTATGCGATACCACTATGGGAGGGGAAATGATGGGGCCGTTTACAAAGTTCCTTTATCATTTTGCCTGCATGTGTGAATGCGGATGGGGCGTGATGGTAGATTTTAACGAACGGTCACAAAAGGTATTCCTCACGGATCATTATTACAAATGGATGCACAAGTTAAGGGATCAGATACTATCTGCCCATGAAGCAATAAACGCAGGACGTACTGTCTTTGCTAAACGCCCGGATATAATCGCTCCGGTGACGGATAAACCACTTTCTCCCCCTTAACCTCCCCCTCACCCCTCCCAACGGGAGAAAAGCCCTGTACGCGTTCGTATGGGGCTTTTTGCTTTCGCTGATCCGGTTGCCATATTTTGGCAATTTTCCCTCCCCTACCCACCCGCGTAGCGGAATCCTTCGGAAAAATATTAATCAAAAAAGGGCGTATTTCTTAACTACTTACTATTGATATAATTATCTTACTAATTAAAGTAAATATTTAAGTGAATTTCATAGATAGTAAGATCATAGTAACATCAGATCAATTCATCTTACTACAAGTTACTTTCAAATAGTAAGATAGTAGGAATAGTAGGTTACTATTTGAACAGAAATAAAGTCGCTCCGCTCCGCTTTTGACTGGCACGATACCTGTACATTTGCTCATCACCAACCAATTAAAATTTCAAATCACATGAAAAACATTTTCGCAATTCTGATGGTTATTTCCTTTTACATGATCACGGCCTCATCCTGTAAGAAAGACAAAACGGAGTACCAACCTAAAGGGGATTACGTTACTTCAGGGACCAATGTAAATACTGTGAAAGTTGTTGATTTTGCAGTTGCTTGGGCAGGACTGCCTGTATTTATTCAATACTTTCCCGACATCGACATGGATGGCGGTATTTTCATTTACGTAAAAAGCGGATCAACCTTTGCTCCACTTCCAGTTACATTTGATGGAATGGACCTTTCGTATGAATATGATTCCGCACAAAGGAAAGTTATGTTATACGCTGACAATTACTTCGTATTGATGAATGAAAATTTCAGGTTAATAGCTATTCCTCCCGGAGCCAGGATAGGTGTTGACATGAAAAATTATGATGAAGTACGAAAGGCATTCAACCTGCAGTGATATTAACATTTACCGGTTGATTACTTTTCATTCCGGCGCGATAGAAACTTAAATTTTTCTACCTTTGCCGAATCGGAGAGCGGGATAGTCCGCTCGATGAGTAAAGAAAATATACGCCAATTTTTAAAAAGAGGCGGTTATCGTTTGAAAGCGGTAACCGCCTTTTTCTTTTGTACCATGGGAGTAGTAAAGGACATCAAGGCAAACGAAAGTTTTCCCATAAAAATTGAATATGGGTCGAATATTGCGTTTGAGCCAACCGCAGGCTACGGGTACTATCAATTCATAGTTGCTGCAAATGGCTTCGTAATTGCTTCATTTGTGGATGAAGGCTCTATGCTGTGGTACCTGGACTATCTGAAGCAATACGGATTTTCAAAGTTCCCTAAAAAAATAATGGACATTCTCCGTGCCCAGCATGAACAAGCATGCGTGAACGAAATGAGAAAGCACGGAAAACTAGGTGATACATGAGCAAATTCAAAACTTCGGTAATGAATATCCGGATTGACGGCATGGTCAGTGACGGAATGTATAAGGCGGTGCTGGCCCATGTCAAGAAAGAATTTGAGGGCAACCGTAGTTCATATCTGCGTGAACTTATTAAACGTGATTTAAAGATTGATGATTATGGAAGACCAGTCACAACCAGCTGAAAGCACTCAGCCCAGGAA
>DASPNB010000040.1:0-5478 GCA_035626755.1 Flavipsychrobacter sp. | reverse complement strand
CCACCCCTCCTTGAAAAAAGGAGGGGAGCTTTTTAGGGCGAACATGTTTATGCTCCGATGATGAGGGAGCGCATGGAGATGGAGCCCATGTCCATTTTATCGTTGAAGTAGGTGAGTTCTTCACCTTTGCCTTGCAGGGCGAGGATGTAGTAGAGAGGCAACAAGTGATCGTTGGTCGGTTGTGCCAGTTCTGCCGTTTTTCCGAGTATCTGCTGGTAGCTGATAGCTGATTTGTGATCACCCTTGTCCATCCATTCTTTGAACTTAGCATCAAACTCAAGCGCCCAGTCGAATACTTTTCCATCTCCGCTCCAGTTGATGCGGCCGAGATTGTGCACAATGTTTCCGCTACCTATTATCAGTACACCTTTGTCCCTTAGCTTGCCCAGCTGTTTACCAAGCTCGTAGTGATGTGCAATGGGCTGGTAGTAATCGATACTTAGCTGGTATACGGGAATATCAGCCTTAGGGAACATGGGGAGCAAGACACTCCAGCTGCCATGATCGAGGCCCCATTCGTGGTCGAGCTTTACCTCTGCTGCAGTGATTATTTCTTTGGTATACTTAGCCATCTCCGGAGCACCGGGAGCCTGGTATTGCTGATCGAACAACTCCTTCGGGAAGCCGCCAAAGTCGTGAATAGTTTTAGGGCGCTCCATTGCCGTAACCATTGTTCCTTTGGTAAGCCAATGGGCAGATACCATTAGTATAGCTTGTGGCTTTGGCAGCGTCTTTCCCAGCTCTCTCCATTTCTGAGAATAGATGTTGTCCTCTATGGCATTCATGGGGCTACCATGGCCTATAAATAGTACCGGCATCCGTGGTGAAGGGGCTAAAGTATTTTCCAAAGCCTGTAATGCCGATAAACTGTTCATACCTACTAATTGAGTTGCCGCCAGAATACCGGCTGATTTGATGAATGTCCGCCTGTGCATGATATTACAAATTTACGAGGTCATATCTGAAGGGCCGTAATGGGACAATAGGGCAAATTTATACATGTACATACATGCATTAAAGTATAAAATTGTCTTAAATAAGTAAATAAATAGCTCGAAAACAGTGATTTAACCTTGTATTTGCTCTTAAATTGACGTAGTTTTAATTACTTTGCAATTCTTCCGAACAACAACTTTTTAAAAAACCAGCCCCTTGGGATAAGTGGCGAATGAATATATGACGAGGATGATCCAATTAATCAGCACAACTATGTCGTCTTTAAAGGACGCAGTGATGAGAGCAGTGCCTGCCTTCAGTGGCAAAAAAGTATTACCACGCTGGCGCAACCTGGGAAGGTCTATTACACCTTACCATTTTATGCAGCCAATACCGGTTCCTGAACAACAGAAAAGAAAGTAAAATCCGAAGTGGATAAGATCATTCAGCAGGCATAAGCCTGCTGTTTTTTTATGTGTAATTTGTACGATCATCTGATCATACATGGCCGGCAAATCTGAAGCTCTTTACCTGGAGCATCTATCAAAAGACAAAAAACTTCAGCCTGCACTAAGCAATGGTGCAATGGCACTGAAGAAAAAGAAGAACATCTGCATTCATCTTTGCGCTTCTATAATGTCGCAGCAACTTTCTACTAAAGTTGCCAAAGTTATTTACAAGCGATTCCTTGACCTGTATGATGGCAAAGAGCCAACACCGGAACAGATACTGGAAACGCCCTTTGATACACTGCGCGGTATAGGCCTCTCTAATGCCAAGACGCACTACGTGCGCAACGTGGCGCAGTATGCGGTGGACTATGGCATGGAGGATAAGAAACTCTTTAAAATGAGCAATGAAGAAGTGATGGAATACCTGCTGCCGATAAAGGGTGTAGGCAAGTGGACGGTGGAGATGCTGCTTATGTTTATGCTGGGGCGGGAAGATGTGTTTGCCGTAGATGATCTTGGTATACAGCAGGCGATGATACAGCTATACAAACTTGACCCGACCGATAAGAAAGCGATGCGTGAGAAGATGTTGAGGGTATCTGCGAAGTGGAGTCCGTACCGGACTTATGCTTGTATGCATTTGTGGCAGTGGAAGGATACCCCCTAGCCCCCTAAAGGGGGAACTGATTGGGCGAGCGGCTCATTCGCTGCAGAGGCTCCCTATCCCCTCCCGCTGAAAAGCGGGACAAGTGCCGGGGGAACTGTTTGGGCGAGCGGCTCATTCGCTACAGAGGCTCTTCTTATCCCCTCCCGCTGGAAAGCGGGACAAGTGCCGGGGTAACTGTTTGGGCGAGCGGCTCGTTCGCTGTATTACCCACCCCAGTCGCGCAAGTTTGCGCGACATCCCCTCCCCGCCAGGAGGGGAGTGACGTAGAATGACGGCAGAGTATTTTGATTGTAGCTTAGGGAAGGTATTTTTGAGAAGTAAATGCAGACGCGGTTAAAGGACTACTATCATATACTTGGCGTTGCTCCTGTAGCTAAGGCAGAGGAGATCAAGAAGGCGTACCGCGCACTGGCTTTTAAGTATCATCCTGACCAGAACCCGGATAGCGCTTTTGCGGAGGCGCAGTTCAAAGAACTGCAGGAAGCCTATTCCGTACTTTCCAACCAAAAGAAGAGGCAGCAGTATGATGAGGAACGCTGGCTCTCCGGCATGAGCAACCGTGCCAAGGACAAAACAGAGATCTCCCCACAATGGATACTGCATGAGTGCAAAAAACTAAGCAAACACATGATGCACATAGACACCTACCGTATGAGCCATGGTTCGCTGAGTGAGTATATTTTCCTTTTGCTCTCCGATGCACACATGGCTGTATTGCAGACTGAGAATAACGTGGCAGCCAATGAGGATATCATTAAAGAAGTACTTGTGGCTACAAAAAATATGCAGTTTGAATACCTGCCCGCCATAGCTGCGCGACTGAAAACGCTTTCAGGCGGGAATGCTGACATCGTCTCTTTTATAGATAGCAACATCAGGGAACGGAGAAAGGCTGATAGCTGGGACAGATATATGCCTCTGTTTGTGCTGATCATTACTTTGCTGTTGTGTATTGTGATGTGGGTGTATGGGAGGGGGTAGTGTCCCGCTTCTACGAGCTTCGTCAACAACTCTCAACTAAACATGGTTCGGCTCTCCCGCTTGTTAGCGGGACAGGCTGCTCACCATAACACTATTTGGCTTTTTCTTTGGCTGCCGAAGCTTAATTAGCCCAGTCGCTGTATTACCCACCCCAGCCGGGCAGGCTTGCCCGGCATCCCCTCCCTGCCAGGAGGGGAGTTCTAAATTTTCTTTTTATGCTTGTTTGAAGCTGAGTGTATGCCAGGAAGTAGTATACCGCTTCTACGAGCTTCGTCAACAACTCTCAACTAAACATGGTTCGGCTCCGCTCACCATGACATTACTGAACTTTTCTCCTAAGCATCTTTAAAGCCTAATCTTAGTTTCATTTCTTCTACTACATTATAGATGATAGGGCAGCGGCCGTAGTGAAGGAGCGTGCCGAGGAAACGCTTACGGAAGCCGGGTTTGTGAAGGTGGGGGAATTCACGGCATTCTGTGAAGCGGCCTTCGTAGATGGTGCATTTGTTATCGGTAAGGAAATGGCAGGGCACTGAGTTGATGAAGAAATTTCCGGCCATGCTTTCTTCTATGTATTTCTCTTTTACATCCTGCTCGGGTTGTTGCAGGTAGTCAGAAAGACCTTTTACTTCATGCTGAGCAACGTTTATCACCAGGGTTTTACAACAGTTGCCACATGTGGTGCAATCAACAGCGGTACTTACTTTGTTGTTAATCTCGTGAGCCAGTTGATCGAGCTGATCATCATTATGACGTGACAGGGAGCGGAGAAAATGATCGTTTTCTTCTTCACGTTCCCCAGCCAGTGAGGCAAGTAGTTCCAGGTCAGTGACTAATTCTACCATTTTCTAAGAAGATGTCCCATCTCAACTGCGGTCGGGATGGGACATCGGATATTGATCTGTGTTCTGTTAATTCAAACTTCTGAAATCCACCGGAACCATTTTGCTGACGCCCGGTTCCTGCATGGTAACACCATATATTACGTCCACAGCAGCCATAGTCTGCTTGTTGTGGGTAACAATGATGAACTGCGAGTTGTCGGAGAACTTGCGGATCATCTGGGTGAACTTACCTACGTTAGCATCATCGAGCGGTGCATCCACCTCATCGAGTATACAGAACGGAGCGGGCTTGATCAGGTAGATAGCGAAGAGGAAAGCTGTAGATGTCAGCGTTTTCTCACCACCTGAAAGCTGGGTGAGCGTGCTCGGGCGCTTACCCTTAGGCTGTGCATATATCTCTATGCCGCTTTCCGCTACGTTCTCAGGATCTGTCAGTCGCAGGTCTGCATTGTCTTCTTCAGTGAACAGGGCTTTGAACACCTGCGTGAAGTTTGTGCGTACCATATCGAAGGTCTCCTTGAAGTTGGCATTGGCGGTGTTCTCCACTTCTTCAATCGTAGCCATCAGGGACTCTTTGGCATTCACCAAGTCCATCTTTTGTTCTACTATAAAGTCGTGGCGGGCTTTCATTTCTGTGTAGGCCTCTATGGCTGTAGGGTTTACCTCGCCCATATTTTCCAGGCGCTTCTTCATGCGCTCAGCCTCTGCGTTCAGCTCTTCTACAGTTTGCTCACCCTTGCGTGCTTCATCCAGTATTTCATCGAGGTTAACGCGGAATTCCACGCTCAGCCTTTCCTTCATACCTGCCAGCTGAAGCTTCATCTCGTTCAGCTTGTCCTTAATGCCCGCCAGCAGGGTTTCTGCATTTTCTTTTTCACGGCGCTTCCTGTTCAGTTCAGATTCCTGGGCAGAAATGGTGTTACGCATTTCATAGTAAGCACGGTCTTTCTCGTTCAGTTCGGCTTCATCGGTCTCTTTGCGCTTCATCAGCTCATACAGTTCGTTGTCGCCGCTGTGCAGGTTGCCTTCAGCTTCCGTTATCTGTATGGCAGTTTCCTGTAGCTGTTCGCTGTTGCTGCTTATCTGGCGTTTCAGTTCAGCCAGTTGGTTGGTGCGGAAGCTCAGCTCCTGTTTCAGTCCTTCCAGCTTGCTCTGCTGGCGGGTGTACTGAATGTTCTGCTGGTTGTATTGCTGTGTTACAAAGTTGAACTCCTGCTCTACGGCCTGGAATTCAGCTTCTGCATTTTGTATGTCTTGCTGGAGGGCTTGCAGTGCCTCAGTTATTTCTTCCAGTTCGCGGCGGGTATCGCTGATGCTCTCCTGGGTCTGTTCCAGTTGCTCGGTGAGTTCTTGCAGGCGACGCTCGCCATTCTCGTTCAGCTGCTCGAAGTTCTCGATCCTGTGACCGAGGGTGATCGTCATATTCTGGAGGCGGTTAATTTCCTGCCTTGTCTGTTCAATTGCCTTGTCAGCCAGCTCTTGGTTGAAACCTGCAATCTGGTTGTGCGTATCGCTGATCTTTTGCTTCAGATCGGCAGCAACTACGGTAAGCTCTTCTATCTCCTTAGCAAGACGCTCCAGGTTTTTGGCGCGGCCT
>DASPNB010000039.1:0-3751 GCA_035626755.1 Flavipsychrobacter sp. | reverse complement strand
CGAGCGATCCCTGGTTGCTGTTGATCTTCTGGATCACGCCCTGCAGCTGGTTAGCTGCCGTTTGCAGGTCCTTTACCGTTCCTTCTATCGGTGCACGGGATAGCTGGTCGGTAGTAGTTTCCGCATGACGAAGTATGTTCGAGATACGAGAATTGTTCTCAGCCAGGTTAGCAGTAATTGAATTCGCATTGCGAATAATGGATTGCATCTGGGCGCTTTCATTGTTCAGCCTTTGAGATAGCTGGGAGAAGTTGTTCATAGTAGTTTCCAGTGATGCAATACTACTGTTCAGCCTGGTCTGGGTTTCTTCGTTCAGTATGCCGTTAATGCTGATAACTGTGGTATCCAGCCTGGATATTACCAGCCTTATGTCTTTTATCAGTGGAGATATCTCCGTGCTCAGGTTGTCTATTATACCTCCTTCCACGGTGGTGGGCAATACTCCTTCGTTCTTTACCGCAACAGCACTATTCCCCAGCTCCAGCGATATCACTTTGGAACCCAAGAGGTCGGCCGAGGCCAGCTTAGCTACAGTCCCCTCGGGTATACTCTGCTTTTTGCTGACACTTATCGTCACTCTTACTTTCTTCCCATCCAGTTTTATCGCCCCTACGCGCCCCACACCAAACCCTTTTATCTGGACCGGCGCCGAGGCCTGCAGCCCCTGTATATTATTGAAGTAACAGAAATAAGTATTTTCCCGGGAGAACAGGTTGGAGCCTCTCAAAAAGTAGAAGCCCGTAATTAATATCAATATCGCCATCGCTACTAATAATCCTATCCTGGCCTCTTTCGAAAAAGTCATAAAATATTGATTCTAAAAAATATATCATCAAAAGTACTAAACAAACCTAAACTACCCCAGTACTCATCTATTAAATACCATGCCTGTATATATTACAAACAAGAAAGCCGCTTCAAGAGCGGCCTTCTCAATATAATATCTTATTACTAAAAATCTGTACCAAGCGATACCATCCACATCTTCCGGCCTTCTATATTCCAGGTACGGTCTAGTCGTAAAAAGTAACCAAGCAGGGTTGTTCTCAAACCAAGGCCATAGCCAAGGCAGAGGCCAGTATTTCCCGGAACTTTAAGCTCCAGTAATACATTGTTGATGCCGCCGGAAGAGGCAGATGAATTAGGATAGATGTAGGTGGTATTAAAATTCTCCGCATTGGGCAGCAATCCCATCCATGCCGATCCCGCATCTACAAAACCTACCAGTTGCAGGTTCTTCAGTATTGAAGACTGCACCGGTCTCTTGATGAATGTAGAAGCTATCGGCAGGCGCAGCTCATTATTCAGTACAGCATAAGTATTACCGTTCCTTGAATTTTGAGGATAGCCACGCATCTGGTTGGCTACTGTCTGGAAGGCAAATTCTTCAGGGTTATCACTACCCGGAGGAACGGCGGTATTGTATTGGGTATTCAGCCAATTGTCTGCCCCACCCATGTAGTACATTATCTTTTGAGAACCGCCGGAGTGTGCAACTGCAATACGCGAAGCCCAGGTCAGTTGTTTGTATATCGGTTGATACGAACGAAAATCTGTACCCAGCACATACACTCCCTTGCCCGAAGTAAAGTTATACATGTACTCACCAAAGAACTTATATCTATAGCCCTTCCTTATGTTCATCTCAGGACTTACGGAATTGTCGAACACATATTCTACCCTGCTCAGCGCCCAGTATTTTTTGTTCTTAGGAGGATCAAAAAGACTTAATGAATCTTCCTGCGCTTTGAATACCAGTACATCCTGCCTCATCCCAAGATTCATACGCACGCTCCTGACGCGGTCTAAAGGATAAGTGGCATTCCCCTGGAACATGTTGGTAGTAGTACGGCCCAGCTGTTCTTTTTGCAACACGGGATTACCAAACTGGTCAGCATAAGTTACGAGGTAGTTATACAGGCTTTGGCTGCGCAAGTATAATATACCCCAGTCTACCCGGCGGGTAAAGTTGTTGTACTGCAGGAAATAAGATGTTCCCGAAAAGTTGATCGGCAAGCGGAAGCCACCTGTAAAGCGATGGTTTTCCATTATATCATCCAGGCTCACCATTATCATACCTGCGAGCGACGGATTGGTATAAGCGCCACCATTGTTCTCATAGGATTGATATTGGTTGAACAGGACGCTATTGTCTGCTTTCACAGTAAAGAAGTCGGGCTTGAAGCTGAGCCTGTATGGCTGGGCCTTCATTTTCAGATAAGTGCTATCCGCCATGTTCAGCAGATCGCTCGTATCGGAGGTGGCAAGGACTGCAGTATCATTTGGTATGGCAGCCGCCTCTTCCGTTTCAACTGCAGATTGCGTGAGGCTGTCTTGTACTGCCGGTGTTGCATTTTCCTCCTGGGCAAATTCCGATTGAAAATCGTTACCGCTTTTTACAATTGTGACCGGCTTCCCACCACTTGCTTCCGCAGCTGCTTTTTCTTCTGCCTCTACGGCCGCAGGATAGGCGAGCGATGCTTCAGCTTTAGTATGGGAAAGGCTGGTTGGCTTTAGTTCTTTTGGTGCAACATTCTCACCCGGCATCACCAGTTTCTTAAAGTACACCTTATAGTTAGCGCCCACCTGCAGCACGTCTGCTGTCTGGTCACTGGCCGGGTTGTACTGGTGGCTTATTATGTTGCGCGAGTAGTTGGTTACAGGAACCGCATAGGCGGAGTCCATATTGTTGCCATCACGCCCGAAGAGTACTACGTACTTATTCTGTATGCCGTTGCTATCGTACAGGAAAGCAAAGTGCTCACTGCCATACTGTATAGGCTGCGACACATTTCCTTTGGTCACGAACGAGCATTGCAGCAATTCTTTTCTTTGTGTCTTAGTATCGTAGAAGAACACATTCATCGGCCCTGTAGGCAACTCATTCACTGCCATGCCTACATCCAGGTTGGCCTTGGGCCTGTTGGAAAGGAACAGGATACCTCTGCGAGAACCACCACTTACAAACCAGGGTTCTATATCATTCCAGGCATCCTTGGTTATATTCGTCATTCTCGAACCGCGTATGGTAAACTGGTAGAGGTCAGTCTGGCTTTTCTTTATAGCAGAGAACACCAGTTTGTCGTCATCCTCCATAAAGGTCATTCCTAGTGCGCGGTCAAACCTGTTAGGCGGTATTATGTAGTTCTCAATTTTGGCCTTCAGCGAGTTGTATATCCTTATTCTCGTCTGGCTTCCTTTCTTATACAGGATGGCCAGTTTATAACCGGTGTTATTCCAGGCTAATATAGGGTAGTCAGGATCGGTAGGCTCGTTGTAATCCTTCCTGCCACCGCTCACGATCGACGCGCGCGTTTTTTCGTTGGTTGTTTTCTGTATATAAACATTGAACTCGCCATCCTTCCAGCTCACATAGGCAACGTCTGTACCACGCGGCGAAACTTTCACGCTGCGAATGATCTCGTTATCCTGCGGGAAAGGAATTTCAAGCAGTGCATTGGCATTTGTTTCATCGGGCTGCTCCTGGAATACAGAGTCTTTAGCATACGTCTCTTTGTAAAAGGCTATGCAGGAATCGTAAGCCTTCACGATCTTCATACCAAGAGTCATCTTGGTGGCCTGGTTCAGGCTGCTCTTCAATTCCATGTTGTAGAGCAGGTTCTTCATATTGCTTTCATCATACTGCTCCGATACAAACTTCCAAAAGGCCTTACCAGCCAGTTCAGGATATTGCTGAGACAGTTCGTGAAAACCGGCTTTCGGTTTAGCCTCTATTATATTCTTCCAATCG